>JBAZRQ010000033.1:0-10083 GCA_041662925.1 Nocardioides sp.
TATCCGTGGCGGGCCTCCTCCAGGCGGGGCGTCGAGATGTACCTCCCCGGCTGGGACCCCTCGACGGAGGACTACGCCAACACCACGATCGACCTGTCCCACGCCGCGATCGCCGCGTCCGACCCGATCGCGATGGCGCGGCGGCTGGGGGAGCGGCTGCGCCACATCCACCTCACCGACGGCAGCGGCTCGGCCAAGGACGAGCACCTGGTCCCCGGGCGCGGCTCGATGGGGGCGGGCCCCTTCCTGCGCTACCTCACCCGGGTCGGCTTCGCCGGCGAGATCATCGTCGAGATCAACACCCGGCGCTGCAACAGCCGCGAGGAGCGTGAGGTGGACCTGCGCGAGTCGCTCGAGTTCGCCCGCGAGCACCTCGCGGTGGCCGCCCCGTGAGTGTCCCTGTGAGTGTCCCGTGAGTGCCCCGTGACCGCTCCCCGTCGCGGCCGCAGGCCCGGTGCGCCCGACACCCGCGCGGCGATCCTGGAGGCCGCCCGCGAGGGCTTCGCCGCCTCCGGCTTCGCCGGTACGTCGGTCCGCTCGGTCGCCGCGGCGGCCGGCGTCGACGCGGCCCTGGTGCACCACTACTTCGGCTCCAAGGAGGACCTGTTCGTCGCCGCGCTCGAGCTGCGCCTCAACCCGCGCGAGGCGATCGTGCCCGTGGTGGCCGCGGGCGCCGACCACGCCGGCGAGGCGCTGATGCGGCTCTTCGTGACGGTCTGGGACGACCCCGAGGTCAGCCTGCCGCTGCGGGTCCTGGTCCGGGGGATCTCCGACCCCCCGACCCAGCGGCTGATGCGCGACGGGTTCACGCAGATAGTGCTGTGGCCCATCGGCCTGGCCCTGGGCCTCGACCAGCCCGAGCGGCGGATGTCCCACGTCGGCTCGCAGCTCGTCGGGCTGATGGTCGTGCGCTACCTGCTGGCCATCGAACCGCTCGCCTCGATGCCCCCCGAGACCGTCGTGGCGACGTACGCGCCTGTGCTCCAGGGGTTCATGACCGGCCCGCTGCCGTAGGGCGGAAACTTGTAACTCAGTGTCCGGGCCACTAGGTGGGTGACCGGTCACCCTCCCAGTGAACCGAACACTGAGTTACAAGCGCTTGCCCTTGCGCTCCGCGCCCGCCGAGGAGCACAATTCATCACATGATGAAATCGACTGTCAGCGTCCGTGGGCTGACCGTGGTCAGGGGCAAGCGCCCGGTGCTGACCGGGCTCGACCTCGAGATCGGGGACGGCGTGACCGGCCTGCTCGGGCCGTCGGGCTGCGGCAAGACCACGCTGCTGCGCTCGATCGTCGGCGTCCAGCACGTCGCCGGAGGCACCGTGCGGGTGCTCGGCGAGCCGGCGGGGAGCGCGGTGCTGCGCAACCGGATCGGCTACGTCACCCAGGACTCCAGCGTCTACCTCGACCTGACCGTCACCGAGAACCTCCGCTTCTTCGCCCGCGTGCTCGGCGTCGGCGCCGGCGAGGTCGACCGTGCGGTCGAGGCCGTCGACCTCGGCAGCCACCGCGACGCGCTCGCCGGCAACCTCAGCGGGGGTCAGCTCTCCCGGGTCAGCCTCGCCGTCGCCCTGCTGGGCAAGCCCGACCTGTTGGTGCTCGACGAGCCCACGGTGGGGCTCGACCCGGTGCTGCGCCGCGACCTCTGGGGGCTCTTCCACCGGTTGGCCGACGCAGGGGCCACGGTGCTGGTCTCGAGCCACGTCATGGACGAGGCCGAGCGGTGCGACCGGCTGCTGTTGATGCGAGAAGGGCAGATCATCGCCGACGACTCCCCCGCGGCGATCAAGGCCGCGGCCGGCGCCCACGACATCGAGACCGCGTTCCTCGCCCTCGTGGAAGCGGGCGCGGCATGAACCCCCGGATCACCCTGGCCGTCACCGGCCGCGTGCTCAACCAGCTGCGGCGCGACCACCGCACCCTCGCGATGCTGCTCGTGCTGCCGTGCCTGCTGATGACCCTGCTCTGGTGGATGTACCGCGACTCCGGCCCGATCTTCGACCGGATCGGCCCGGCGCTGCTCGCGATCTTCCCGTTCATCGTGATGTTCCTGGTGACCAGCGTGACCACGCTGCGCGAGCGCTCCAGCGGCACCCTCGAGCGGCTGCTCGCGATGCCGATGGGCAAGCTCGACTTCCTGGTCGGGTACGCCGTGGCGTTCGGCCTGGTCGCGGCGCTGCAGTCGGTCTTCGCGGTCGGGGTCAGCGTGGGGCTGCTCGGGCTGGAGATCGTGGGCCACGTGTGGCTGCTCACCCTGGTCGCCGTCGTCGACGCCGCGCTCGGCACGGCGCTGGGGCTGTTCGTGTCCGCGTTCGCGCGCACCGAGTTCCAGGCTGTGCAGTTCATGCCCGCGATCGTGGTGCCGCAGATCCTGCTCTGCGGGCTGCTGGTGCCGCGCGACGAGATGCCCGACGTCCTCGGTGCCATCTCCGACGTACTCCCGCTGTCCTACGCCGTCGACGCGATGACCTACCTGACCCTCTCGGCGGACGCGGGCGAGGTGTGGAGCGACCTGGCGGTGGTGGCCGGGTTCGTGGTCGCGGGGCTGGCGCTGGGGGCGGCCACGCTGCGCCGGCGTACCGCGTAACCTGGCGCGCATGTCCCTGCTGCGTCAGCCGATCCTGCTCCTCGCCCGAAGCAGCCGGGTCAAGAGCCTCGTCAGCACGCTGCCGGTGACGGCGGGGATCGTGACCAGCTACGTGCCCGGCGAGACGACCGAAGCGGCCGTCGACGCGACCGCCGCGCTGGTCGACGACCACCTCAAGATCACGCTCGACTTCCTCGGCGAGGACACCCACGACGCCGAGCAGGCCGACGCCATCGTGGGCGCCTACGTCGAGCTGTTGCGCCAGCTCTCCACCAAGGGGCTGCCGCGTCACGCCGAGGTCTCGGTCAAGCTCTCCGCGATCGGTCTGGCGCTGCCCGACTCCCTGGGCTTCGGGGGAGGCCACAAGATCGCGCTCGAGAACGCCCGGACCATCTGCCGCGCCGCCCGCAACGCCGGCACCACGGTCACCCTCGACATGGAGGACCACACCACCACCGACACCACGCTCGCGATCCTGCGCGACCTGCGCAAGGACTTCCCCGAGACCGGTGCCGTGCTCCAGGCCTACCTCCACCGCACCGAGGACGACTGCCGCTCCCTCGCCCACGAGGGCTCGCGGGTGCGGCTGTGCAAGGGCGCCTACAACGAGCCCGAGTCGGTGGCCTTCCAGGACGCGATCGACGTCGACAAGTCGTTCGTGCGCTGCCTGAAGATCCTGCTCGCGAGCGAGGCCTACCCGATGATCGCCACCCACGACCCGCGGATGATCGAGATCGCCTCGTCGCTCGCCAGTCGCTACGGGCGCCCGCAGAAGTGCTACGAGTTCCAGATGCTCTACGGCATCCGCCCCGAGGAGCAGAAGCGGCTCGCGGCCAGCGGCGAGACCGTGCGGGTCTACGTGCCCTACGGCGCGGAGTGGTACGGCTACCTGATGCGCCGGCTCGCCGAGCGCCCGCAGAACCTGTCATTCTTCGTGAAGTCCCTGTTGTCCAAGAAGTAGGTCCCTGATGAGCCAGACCGCGATCCTCGGTGCCGGGGTGATGGGCGAGACCCTGCTCTCCGGGCTGGTCCGCGCCGGACGCCGCGTCGACAAGCTGCTCGTGGGCGAGAAGCGCGCCGAGCGGGCCGCCGAGCTCGAGGAGCGCTACGGCGTCGCCGTGGTCACCAACATCGAGGCGGCCGCCAAGGCCGACACCCTGGCGCTGGTCGTGAAGCCCCAGGACATGGGCGACCTGCTCGACGAGATCGCCGGCGTGCTGCGCCCCGGCCAGCTGATCGTCTCGCTCGCCGCCGGCATCACCACCGCGTTCATCGAGTCCCGCGTGCCCGAAGGCGTTGCCGTCGTACGCGTCATGCCCAACACGCCCGCCCTCGTCGACGAGGGGATGGCCGCGATCTCGCCGGGCTCGCACTGCGACGAGTCCCACCTGGCCGAGGCGGAGGCGCTGCTCGCCTCGGTGGGCAAGGTCGTGCGCGTGCCCGAGCGGCAGCAGGACGCCGTCACCGCGATCTCCGGGTCCGGGCCCGCCTACATCTTCTTCGTCGTCGAGTCGATGATCGAGGCCGGCGTCCACCTCGGCCTGCCGCGCGCGATGGCGAGCGAGCTGGTCATCCAGACCCTCGTCGGCTCGGCCAAGATGCTGCGCGAGACCGGCACCCACCCCACCGTGCTCCGTGAGCAGGTCACCTCGCCGGGCGGTACGACGGCGTCCGCCCTGCGTGAGCTGGAGATCCACAAGGTGCGCGCCGCGTTCCTCGCGGCCATGGAGGCCGCGCGCAACCGGTCGCGCGAGCTCGCCGAGGGCAACTGACCAGGTGCAGACCTACCGAACCCCCGATGACCGCTTCGCCGGGCTGGACGACTTCCCCTGGGAGCCGTCGTACGCCGACGTCCCCGACCAGGACGGCGGCACCCTGCGGATGGCGTGGGTCGAGGCCGGACCGGCCGACGGGCCGGTCGTGCTGCTGCTGCACGGCGAGCCCACCTGGTCCTACCTCTACCGCCACGTCATCCGGGTGCTCGTCGACGCCGGGATGCGCGTGGTCGCTCCCGACCTGGTCGGCTTCGGGCGCTCGGACAAGCCGTTGGCGACCGCCGACCACAGCTTCGCCCGCCACGTCGAGTGGGTGCGCTCGCTGGTGGTCGACGAGCTCGACCTCACCGACGTCACCCTCGTCGGCCAGGACTGGGGCGGCCTGATCGGGCTGCGCCTCGCCGCGGAGCACCCGTCGCGCTTCTCGCGGATCGTGGCCGCCAACACCGGCCTGCCGACCGGCGACTTCGACATGCCCGAGATCTGGTGGGAGTTCCGCCGCGCCGTCGAGAGCGCCCCCGTGCTCGACATCGGCCGCTTCGTCGAGGCGGGCTGCCTGCGCGGGCTCTCCGAGGCCGGCCGGGCGGCGTACGACGCACCGTTCCCGGTCGAGGAGGCCAAGGCCGGGCCCCGCGTGATGCCGACGCTGGTGCCGACCGACCCCGACGACCCGGCGGCCGCCGCCAACCGGGCCGCCTGGGCAGTGCTCGCCACCTGGGGCAAGCCGTTCCTCACTGCGTTCAGCGACGGCGACCCGATCACCGGCGCGATGGGCCCGATCATGCGCAAGCTGATCCCCGGCGCCGCCGGGCTCGACCACCCGACCCTGCGCGGCGCCGGCCACTTCCTCCAGGAGGACGCCGGCGAGGAGCTGGGCCACGTGGTCGCGGAGTTCATCCGCGACTGACCGGTCGGCCTCACAGCCCCACCGCTGCCTCCGCCGCGGCGAGCACCGGGGCGGTGACCTCGCGACACCGGGCCGCGCCGGCGGCGTAGACCTCGGTGACCGCGGCCGGGTCGGCCGCGAGGTCGGCGTACCGCTGCTGGACCGGCTCGAGCTCGGCGACGACGGCGTCGGTGACCGCCTTCTTGAGCGCGCCGTACGTCGTCAGCCCGTCGGCCGAGCCGCCGCAGGCGACCAGGATGTCGAGCAGGTTGGTGACGCCCGGCTTGGTGTCCCGGTCGGCCCGGATCGCGGAGGCACCGGTCTCGCTGTCGGTGACGGCGCGCCCCACCTTGCGCCGGACGACGTCGGGCGGGTCGAGGAGCCGGATCACGCCGGCGCCGTCGCTTCCCGTCTTGCCCATCTTGGTGGTCGGGTCGGCGAGGTCCATGACCCGCGCGCCGGCGGGTGGCGTGGTGATCTCCGGGACGGTGAACACCTGGCCGTAGCTGTTGTTGAACCGGATCGCCAGGTCGCGGGTGAGCTCGACGTGCTGGCGCTGGTCGTCGCCGACCGGCACCTGGGTCGGCCGGTAGAGCAGGATGTCGGCCGCCATCAGCGCGGGGTAGGTGAAGAGCGACACCCGCGTGCCGTCGACCCCGCGACCCTTCTCCTTGAACTGGATCATCCGGTTCAGCTCGCCGGTCGTGGCGACGCACTCGAGCAGGTAGCTCAGCTGGCTGTGCGCCGGCACCCGGCTCTGCACGAACAGCGTGCTGGCGTCGAGCCCGACCGCGAGCAGCAGCGTGGCCTGCTCCCGGACGAGCTCGCGCAGCCGCTGGGGCGAGTGCGGGACGGTGAGGGCGTGCAGGTCGGCGATGCCGTAGAAGCAGTCCGCCTGGTGCTGCGCGGCCGCCATCGGGCGCAGGGCGCCGAGCAGGTTGCCGAGGGTGAGGTGGCCGGTGGGCTTGAGCAGCGACAGCCGCCGGCCCGTCGCAGGGCCTGTCGCGGGGCCCGTGTTGTCGGTGGTGAAAGTGGTCATGAGGTGCTCCTGGGATGAGGCCCGCAGGAGGTCACCCGTGCCCGAAAATGCACGACGGCCGCCCGCAGGCGGCCGTGGAAGGGTGTGCTTCGTAGGGGACCGCCGGTCAGGCGGCCCACCACTGGGTCGATCGGGTGTTCAGCACGGGTACATCCTGCCACGACGCGACGCCCGAGTAGGTTGCAGCCATGACCACGGCGGCAAACTGCACCGGGCCGGCGACGGTGGTGTTCGATGACAGCCTGACGGAGTACGACTTCGGACAGGGCCACCCGATGTCCCCGCTGCGGGTCGACCTCACCATGCGCCTGGCGCGCGAGCTGGGGGTCTTCGACCACGGGCTGCGGCTGGTCGACGCCCCGATGGCCGACGACGCGACGATCGCGACCATCCACGACGAGCGGTTGATCGAGGCCGTCAAGCGGATGGGCAACAACCCGGGACCGGGGGAGGAGGCGTTCGGCCTCGGCACCGACGACAACCCGGTCTTCCTCGGCATGCACCACGCCTCGGCCCACGTCGTGGGGGCGAGCTGCGAGGCGTTCCGACAGGTCTGGTCCGGTGAGTCGCTGCACAGCGCCAACATCACCGGAGGCCTGCACCACGCGATGCGGGACCGGGCGAGCGGCTTCTGCATCTACAACGACATCGCGGTCGGCATCCAGTACCTCCTGGACCAGGGCGCCGAGCGGGTCGCCTACGTCGACGTCGACGTCCACCACGGCGACGGCGTCGAGGCGATCTTCTGGGACGACCCCCGGGTGCTCACGATCTCGCTGCACGAGACCGGCCAGATGCTCTTCCCCGGCACCGGCTTCGCGGTCGACCTCGGCGGACCCGACGCGCAGGGTACGGCGGTCAACGTCCCCCTCCCGCCGGGCACCAGCGACGCGGGCTGGCTGCGCGCCTTCCATGCCGTCGTACCGCCGCTGCTACGGGAGTTCGACCCCGAGGTGCTGGTGACCCAGCACGGCTGTGACTCCCACGCCGACGACCCCCTGGCCCACCTGATGCTGACCGTCGACGGCCAGCGCGCCACCTACCAGGCACTGCACGAGCTGGCGCACGAGGTGGCGGGCGGCAAGTGGGTCGTCACCGGCGGCGGGGGCTACGCGTTGGTGGAGGTGGTCCCGCGCGCGTGGAGCCACCTGCTCGCCATCGTGGGCGGCCGCCCGCTGGAGCCGACGTTGGACACTCCGCCCGGCTGGCGCGAGCACATCCGGGAGACCATGGGCCGCACCGCGCCGTTCCGGATGACCGACGGCCGGACCCCCGCCTACCGGCGCTGGGAGGACGGCTACGACCCCGAGACCTGGCTCGACCGGGCCATCCACGCGACCCGCATGGAGGCCTTCCCGCTGCACGGCCTGGACCCGATGCCCTGAGCGGGGCCCGATCGCGAGTCGGGTCAGGTCAAGCCGACACGCCGACGCCCCAGAAGTTTCATTGGTGAACCTCTTCCCCATCAGTCACTTCTGGCCCTATTCTCACCAACACGCGCCCGTGTGATCATCGGTGGGGAAGCCGATGGCGTGCGCAAAGAGAGTTGGGTGCGCCATGGCTTCGAACACGACTGGAGATCTCTCCGAGTCCAAGTTCCTGACTATCGCCGAGGTCGCCGCGATGATGCGGGTCTCCAAGATGACGGTCTACCGGCTCGTGCACGGCGGTGAGCTGCCCGCACTACGTGTCGGACGGTCCTTCCGGGTGCTCGAGGAGGACGTCAACGACTACCTCCGCAAGAGCTTCTACGACGCGGGCTGACCCACTTCCGGGCCACTTCGGGGCCCTCCGGGCGCCGCTGCGCGGACCCACATGGTGGACCTCACACAGGCGGATTCTTCGTGCCCGCTCCCACGCCGATAGGGTGGCGGGGTTCTCCGGGCGACTCCTGGAGCGACTGATCAGTCTGGAGAGGTTTATTCGTGGGTTCTGTCATCAAGAAGCGGCGCAAGCGTATGGCTAAGAAGAAGCACCGCAAGCTGCTGAAGAAGACGCGCGTCCAGCGTCGCAAGCTCGGCAAGTAAGCGCCCGGTCAGGCATCTGACTCAGTGGCCGGCGTCGGCAAGGTAGTACTCGTCACCGGGGTCTCTCGTGACCTCGGTCGCAAGGCCGCGCGTGCCATCGCAGCCGACCCCGGCGTCGCCCGGGTGATCGGTGTCGACGTGGTGCCCCCGCGCGGTGACATGGGTGACGTGTCGTTCGTGCGCGCCGACATCCGCAACCCGGTGATCGCCAAGGTGATCGCCAAGGAGGACGTCGACACGGTCGTCCACATGAGCATCATCTCGACGCCCGGCAGCGCCGGGGGTCGCAACACGATGAAGGAGCTCAACGTCATCGGGACGATGCAGCTGCTCGCCGCGTGCCAGAAGGCGCCGGGGCTGCGCCACCTGGTGGTGAAGTCGACGACGACGGTCTACGGCGCCAGCAACCGCGACCCCGCGATGTTCACCGAGGACATGGAGCCCCGCCGGGCTCCGCGCGCGGGCTACGCCAAGGACGTCGCCGAGATCGAGGGCTACGTCCGTGGCTTCGCCCGCCGGCGCCCCGACGTACGCGTCACGCTGCTGCGGGCTGCCAACGTCATCGGTCCGCACGTCCTGAGCCCGATCACGTCCTACTTCCGGCTGCCGGTGCTGCCGGTCGTCCTCGGCTTCGACGCCCGGATGCAGTTCCTGCACCAGGACGACCTCCTCGCGGTGCTGCGCCACAGTGTCGGCCACGACATCCACGGCACCTTCAACATCGCCGGCGACGGCATCCTGACGCTCTCGCAGGCCGCGCGCCGGCTGCAGCGACCCATGGTGCCGATGCCCGGGTTCGCCGTCGGCAGACTCGGCTCCTTCCTGCGCTCGGCCCGGGTCGCCGACTTCTCTCCCGAGCAGCTCTCGTTCCTCACCTACGGCCGCGGGGTCGACACGAACCGGATGCGTGAGGTGCTCGGCTTCGAGCCGCGCTACACCACCGCCGAGGCGTTCGCCGACTTCGGCAGCCTGCTGCCCGTCACCGGAGGCCGCGCCGACAAGGTGCTGGCCGCCGTCGCCCGCCAGCTGCCCGACACCGATGTCGAGAAGCCGCCCAGCCTCGTCGAGATCGGCTCAGGAGGTGGTCGCCGTGGGTGACGCCGAGATCATCCCGATCGGGACCCGTGGCCGTCCGGGCCGCGGCACCGGCACCCAGCCGAGCTCCGCCGCGCGCGGCCTGGCACCCAAGACGGGGCCCAAGACGGCACCCAAGACGGCACCCAAGGCGGGCGCGAAGAAGCCGCCGCAGCAGGCGGCCCCGCCGCCGCCCGAGGTCGACGACACCCCGGTGGTCGAGACCCCGCAGCCGCACCCCGCCGCCCGGGCGACCACCAACGAGCGCCACCCGATGGCCGGCATCCCCAGCGCCGACTGGCTGGCGGCCTTCCAGTACGCCGCCCGCGAGGTGTTCGGCGACCAGTGGGAGCCCCAGCTGGCCCGCTTCCTGGCCTTCACCCGACGCCGGCTGACCGGCGACTACGTCGTCGACGAGTACGGCTTCGACCAGGAGGTCACCCAGCGCTTCTTCATGGCCGCGCTGCGCCCGATCGCCGAGAAGTGGTTCCGGATCGAGGTCCGCGGCGTCGACAACATCCCCACCGAGGGCGGCGCCCTGGTCGTCTCCAACCACTCCGGCACGATCCCGGTCGACGGGCTGATGACGATGGTCTCGATCCACGACCACACCGGCCGGTTCCTGCGGCCGCTGGGTGCCGACCTGGTCTTCCGGCTGCTGTTCGTGAGCGCACTCGCCCGCAAGGGCGGCGCGA
>JBAZRQ010000034.1:0-10074 GCA_041662925.1 Nocardioides sp.
CCGCCATCGCCACCGCCATGGTCGTCGGACGCTAGGGCGCGGGGTGCTGGGCCGCATGTAACACGCTGGTATTGGGGCTTCCACGTTGATATTTCGACGTGGTAGTCCCCATAACGACGTGTTACACGCGACCGCTCAGGCCGCGTCCACCTTCCGGTGCCCGACCAGCACGATGCCCTCGACCACCTTCACGTCGTACGCCGGCACGGAGACATGCGCGTCCTCGAGGCACCTGCCGCTGCGCAGGTCGAAGGCGTGCTTGTGGGCGGGCGAGGCGACGAACGGGACGTCTCCCCGGGTGCCCACGATCCCGCGCGCGATCACCGAGGCCTTGGCGAACGGGTCGTGGTTGCCGAGCGCGTAGACGTGGTCGTCCTGGGTGCGGAAGATCGCGATCGCCTGGCCGTGCACCAGCGCGGTCACCCCGCGTTCGACCTCGAGCTCGTCGACCCGGCAGACCGGCTGCCACTCCTCTGCGTAAGGGGAGCGAGGCGTCATCGCGACCTCCTTTCGTGCTCTGGAACCTAGGTCGCGCGTGTGTGGGGGCTGTTTCGCCGTGTAACAGCCGTGAAAACGAATGCGGCTTCGTAGACTCCGCGGGTGCCCACCGCCGTCGTCGTCCTCGCCGCCGGGTCCGGGACCCGCGTGGGCGCGTCCGTCAACAAGGTCCTGCTGCCGCTCGGTGACCGCCCCGTGCTGGCCTGGTCGCTGCGAGACGCCCTCGCACTGCCCGACGTACGGCGGGTGGTGCTGGTGGTGCGCGACGGCGAGCAGGACGAGGTGTCGGCGGCGGTCGCGCCGCACCTGGGCGACCACGAGGTCGCCGTGGTCGTCGGCGGCGACACCCGGCACGGCTCGGAGTGGGCGGCCCTGCGCGCCCTCGCCCCGGACATCAGGGCCGGCGACGTCGACGTCGTCGCGATCCACGATGCGGCCCGGCCGCTCGCGGGCACGGCGCTGTTCACCGCGGTCATCGACGCGGCCCGCGCCCACGGCGGCGCCATCCCCGTCGCTCCCCTCGCCGGGCTCGTCCGCCGCGACGGCAGCCCGCTACCTCCTGGTGAGCTGGCCGGGGTGCAGACCCCGCAGGCGTTCCGTGCTCCCGAGCTGCTCAGCGCCTACGAGCAGGCCGCGCGCGACGGCTTCCTCGCCACCGACACCGCCGGCTGCGTGGCGCGCTACGGCGCCGTACGGGTCGCGGCCGTCGCGAGCAGCTCGCACAACCTCAAGATCACGTTCCCCGAGGACGTCGCGCTCGCCGAGAAGGTGTCGCTCACGCAGGAGCGGTGAGCGCAGCGAGGAGAGCGACGTCGTCCAGGTCGCCGACCCGACGCGCCTCGGCCGGCGCCTCGACGTACTCCACGGGGAAGCGCTCGCCCAGCGCCCGCGCGAGCTCGACGAAGTCGAGGCTCGGCAGCCGGTCGAGGGCGGCGACGACGGCGGCGGGCAGCACGATCGGCGAGCAGACGGACCACAGGCCCTCGCGGTCGACGGTCTCGCCGACGAACCCGTCGGCCACGGACTTCACGGTGTCGGTGACCGGGCGCACCGCCACCACCACGGCACCGGTCTCGACCGAGCGCACCAGGCAGGACGCGATGAAGCTGGCCGGGGTCATCGGGCACAGGCTGTCGTGCACCACGAAAGGCTCGCCCCCGTCGACCAGCCCGGCCCACTCGGTGCCGAGGTCGACCGGCGTGACGCCCGAGTCGCCCAGGGCCCAGGCCGCACAGCTCACCAGGGCCTCCCCGTGAAGCAGCGCGAACGGCAGGGAGCCGCGCCCCTCCTCGATCACGACGCCGAGGGCCAGCAGCGCGTCGTCGTCGTCGTACGGCGTGGTCGTCATGGCTCGCCCAACCTACGACGAAGGCCCCCGGCGTGACGCCGGGGGCCTTCGTCGTACTGCTGGTCGATCAGATGAGCGGGCGGATCAGGAGGCCAGGACCTCGTCGAGGATCGCCTCGGCCTTGTCCTCGTTGGTGTGCTCGGCCAGCGCCAGCTCGGAGACCAGGATCTGGCGAGCCTTCGCCAGCATCCGCTTCTCGCCGGCGGACAGGCCGCGGTCACGCTCGCGACGCCAGAGGTCACGCACGACCTCGGCGACCTTCATGACGTCGCCACTGTGCAGCTTCTCGAGGTTGGCCTTGTAGCGGCGCGACCAGTTGGTCGGCTCCTCGACGTGGGCGGCACGGAGGACGTCGAACACGCGCTCGAGGCCTTCCTTGTCAACGACATCGCGGACTCCGACCAGGTCAAGGTTGCACGCGGGCACGCGCACGACGAGATCCTGCTGAGCGACGATCCGAAGGACGAGGTACTCCCGGTCCTCCCCCTTGATGGTGCGCATCTCGATGTCCTCGATGATGGCAGCCCCGTGATTTGGGTAAACGACCGTTTCGCCGACGGTGAAAGTCATATGTAATGAACCCCTTCCTAGGTGACCATTCTAACACGCCTACGAACCGGCGTTTCCCGCGTTTGTGCAGGTCAGAGGGCCTGTCCAGGCTTGACAGATTCCAGGTCCATGTGGTGGAGCCCGAACCCCTGGCCGACGGGACGGCCTCGAATCGGCGGCGATCCGCGCCGAATCGCCGTGACCGGGCGTCGCGTGGTCGATACTGCTCGGATGGTGAAGACGCAGCGCTGGAAGCGACGCGGCTCCACCGGTGAGGCAACGGCCGAGACCACCGACGGCGCCACGGAGCAGGATCCCCCCGACGGGGACACCCTGACCGAGACGCCGGCGGACGACGCGCTGACGCCCCCGGTGAGCCCGGGTCCCGAGCCGCAACGGCGGGCCCCGGGCCGGCTGGGGCTGCGTGACCGCCTACCCGTGGTGCTGCTCCAGGCGGCACACCCACGCCAGGCGCTGATGACCGCCCTGTTCGTCGGCGCCGCGGCGGCCATCTCCGGACGCGCCACGCGTGAGGTCGCCGTCGTCTTCGCGACCGTCCTGGTCGGCCAGGTGATCCTCGGCTGGCACAACGACCTGGTCGACCGGCGCCGCGA
This sequence comes from Nocardioides sp., assembly GCA_041662925.1. Taxonomy (GTDB): domain Bacteria; phylum Actinomycetota; class Actinomycetes; order Propionibacteriales; family Nocardioidaceae; genus Nocardioides. The sequence goes on from JBAZRQ010000034.1 coordinate 3,010, forward strand.
CGCGCGCCACGACATCCCCGGCAAGCCGCTGTCCGACGAGCGGCTCGACCCCGGTACGGCGTGGTTCGCCCTGACCTGCGCGGTGCTGCTCGTCGTACCTCTCTCGGTCACGTCGGGCGTGACCGCCGGCAGCGCCTACCTGCTCTCGCTGGTCGTGGGCCTGCTCGGCAACGTCGTCCTGCGCAAGGGCTTCTTCTCCTGGCTGCCCTGGGCGGTGTCCTACGGGCTGATCCCCGCCTACCTGTCGTACGGCGGCTGGGGCGGCGAGTTCGAGGGCGACCCGCCCAGGATCCTGATGACCGCGCTGTTCGCGCTGCTGGGCGTCGGCGTCCACTTCCTGCGCGCGCTCTGGGGCCTGGTGCCCGACAACGAGGACGGCTGGACCTACCTCCCCCTCAAGCTGGGGCTCCGCCTGGGCGCGACCAGGCTGCTGGTCGTCTCGGGGATCTACACCTCGGTCGTCCTGGTCCTCATCGTCTTCGCCGCGACCTACTCCGGCCTGGCCCAGTAGGGGCCCGGTCCGGGCGCTAGTCTTGCCGTGCTCATCGCCGCCCCGGCGCCCGACCGATCCCGAAGGCCTGACGATGCATCAACGCCGCACTCTCGCGCTCGCTGTGGGAGCTCTTCTGCTCGCCACTCCCGTCCTCAGCTCCTGTGGCTTCAACTACGCCACCGACCGGATCAACACCACGCAGCACGGTGCGACCAACCGCGACAAGGCTGTCGACGTGCTCGCCGCCGTGATCATCGCCGAGCAGCCCGGGTCGGGCACGCTCAGCGCACGCCTGGTCAACAACGACTCGGAGCCCACCGAGCTCGCGAGCATCGAAGGCTCCGAGATCTCGGTCAGCGACATCGAGGCGACCGAGATCGTCGCCGGTGGCGCGGTGGCCGTCGCCGACCTGGGGGAGGGCATCCGGATCGACGGCGACTTCACGGCCGGTGAGGTCGTGCCGCTGACGATGACGTTCGCCAACGGCGACCAGGTCAGCCTGGACGTGCCGGTCATCAGGGCCTGCGGCGTCTACGCCGAGGTCGAGCAGGCGCCGGCGGTCGGGGACGGGGAAGCTTCCGAGGCCGAGGCCTACTCGTGCGAGACCGAAGCCGAAGGTGGTCACTGAGCCGTGAGCCGCACCCTGATCCTGCTCCGCCACGGCGAGAGCGAGTGGAACGCCAAGAACCTCTTCACCGGTTGGGTCGATGTGGACCTCACCGAGAAGGGCCGGGCCGAGGCGGTGCGCGGCGGTGAGCTGATGCGCGACGCCGGCGTCCTGCCCGACGTCGTACACACCTCGCTGCAGCGGCGCGCGATCAGCACCGCCTGCCTGGCGCTCGACGCCGCCGACCGGCACTGGATCCCGGTGAAGCGGTCGTGGCGCCTCAACGAGCGTCACTACGGCGCGCTGCAGGGCAAGGACAAGAAGCAGACGCTGGAGGAGTACGGCGAGGAGCAGTTCATGCTGTGGCGCCGTAGCTTCGACACGCCTCCCCCGCCGCTGGCCGACGACGACCAGTGGTCGCAGGTCGGGCTCCCCCAGTACGCCGACCTCGGCGACGAGATGCCCCGCACCGAGTGCCTCAAGGACGTCATCACCCGGATGCTCCCCTACTGGGAGTCCGACGTGACCGCCGACCTCGCGGCCGGCCACACCGTCCTGGTGGCCGCCCACGGCAACAGCCTGCGCGGCATCGTCAAGCACCTCGACCACATCAGCGACGCCGACATCGCCGGCCTCAACATCCCCACGGGGATGCCCCTGGTCTACGAGCTCGACGAGTCCTTCGCGCCGCTCACTCCTGGCGGGACCTACCTCGACCCCGAGGCAGCTGCCGCTGCTGCTGCCGCCGTGGCCAACCAGGGTCGTTGACCGCCTGACGGGGGCCAGGGACTACTCGGGGCTGATGGCGCTCGGGTTGTGCCCGGTGACCACGAAGACCACGCGGTTGGCGACGGAGACGGCGTGGTCGGCGATCCGCTCGTAGTAGCGGCCGAGCAGGGCGATGTCGACGGCCGCCTCGACGCCGTGCGGCCAGTCCTCGGAGAGCAGCTCGGTGAAGCTCTGGCGGCGCAGCTGGTCCATCACCTCGTCGTCGCGGCCGAGCGCGATGGCGGCCTCGACGTCGCGGCCGATGATGATCTGGGCGACCCGGCGCACCATGTCCTCGGCGACCTCCGCCATCCGGCTCACGGTCGGCTGGATCTCGACGGGTACGGCGACCTGGGGCACCCGCAGCCGGGCGATCTTGGCGACGTGGACCGAGAGGTCGCCCATCCGCTCGAGCTCGCTGACCATCCGCAGCGCGGAGACGACGGTCCGCAGGTCGCCGGCCACCGGCTGCTGGAGCGAGAGCAGCGAGAACGCCGTCTCCTCCACCAGCTCCCGGGCTCGGTCGATCTCGATGTCACCGCTGATGACCTGCTCGGCAATCGCGGCGTCACCGGTCAGCAAGGCCTCGGTCGCCAGCGTCACCGCCGTCTCGACCTTGTTGCAGATCTCGGCAAGATCGGCGAAGACGCCGTCCAGCTGTTCATGGAAGAGCTCACGCATGATCTGCAGCCTAGAAGACCGAGGTGGCCAACCGGGGTTGATCCGTGAACTAGCGGTGAACAGTCGGAAGCCGCGCTCCCGCTGGCGAAATCGCGGTGAACTCGGCCGTACGCTTTGGCCGTGGACCCAACGACGCAGGCGTTCCTCGCCGCGCTCCTGGGTGCGGTGATCGCTGGCGGCGCCGTGCTCGCCTGGGCCATCAGCGACCGCCAGCAGCACGACGTACCCGACACCGACGAGCCGCTCGTGCCGCCGGGTGTCGCTGCCGTGCTCTCGGTCCTGCGCAGCAGCGCGGTCGTGGTGGACGACGCCGACGTGGTGCTCAAGGCCTCCGCGCCCGCCTACGCGTTCGGCCTGGTCCGCGGCACACAGCTGGTGTCGCGAGAGTTGGCCGACCTGGTGAGCCAGGTCCGCCGCGACGGGCAGATCCGCGAGACCGAGCTGGTCATGGCCCGGGCCGTCGGACCCGCCCGCCACGTCACGGCACGCGTGGCGCCGCTCGGCTCCCGGCTGGTGCTGGCGCTGGTCGAGGACCGCACCCGCGAGCGCCGGGTCGAGGCCGTACGGCGCGACTTCGTGGCCAACGTGAGCCACGAGCTCAAGACCCCGGTCGGGGCGATCCGGCTGCTGGCCGAGGCGGTGCACGAGGCCTCGGACGACCCGGAGGCGATCAAGCGGTTCGCCAACCGGATGCTGATCGAGAGCGACCGGCTCTCGCGGCTCGTGCAGCAGGTCATCGAGCTGTCCCGCCTCCAGGGCGACGACCCACCCGACTCCCCGACACCGGTGCTGCTCGACCACGTGATCGCGGTCGCCATCGACACCAGCGCGATCGACGCGGCCTCCAAGCGGATCTCGATCGTCAGCAGCGGCACCCCCGGACTACAGGTGCTCGGCAGCGACGAGCAGATCACGGCCGCGGTCGCCAACCTCGTGGCCAACGCGGTGGCCTACTCCGAGCCGGACTCGACCGTGCTGGTCGCGACGAAGCAGACCGACGGCGTCGTGGAGATCTCGGTCGTCGACCAGGGCATCGGCATCCCCAACCGGGAGATCGACCGGATCTTCGAGCGGTTCTACCGCGTCGACCCCGCCCGCCACCGCTCCACGGGTGGCACCGGGCTCGGGCTGTCGATCGTCAAGCACGTCGCCGCCACCCACGGCGGGGACATCCGGGTGTGGTCCGCGGAGGGCCAAGGCTCGACGTTCACCCTCACCCTGCCCCACCATTCATTCAGCGGAACCGCCAACAGGACCTACCAAGAGGAGAGCCAGTGACGCGCGTACTCGTCGTCGAGGACGAAGAGAGCTACAGCGACGCCCTCGCCTACATGCTCCGCAAGGAGGGGTTCGAGGTGGCCATCGCCGCCGACGGGCACGCAGCGCTGACCGAGTTCGACCGCAACGGCGCCGACATCGTGCTGCTCGACCTGATGCTGCCGGGCATCCCCGGCACCGAGGTGTGCCGCACCATCCGCCAGACGTCCAACGTGCCGGTGATCATGGTCAGCGCCAAGGACGACGAGGTCGACAAGGTGGTCGGGCTCGAGCTCGGCGCCGACGACTACGTCACCAAGCCCTACTCCCCGCGCGAGCTGGTCGCCCGCATCCGCGCCGTCCTGCGCCGCGGCACCGACCCCGACCTCGCGCCCGACACCCTCGAGGCCGGCCCGGTCCGCATGGACGTCGAACGCCACGTGGTCACCGTCGACGGCACCGAGCAGCGGCTGCCGCTCAAGGAGTTCGAGCTGCTCGAGATGTTCCTGCGCAACCCTGGCCGGGTGCTCACGCGCGGCCAGCTGATCGACCGCGTCTGGGGCTCCGACTACGTCGGCGACACCAAGACCCTCGACGTCCACGTGAAGCGGCTGCGCGCCAAGCTCGAGCCCGAACCGAGCGAGCCGAAGTACCTCGTCACCGTGCGCGGGCTGGGCTACAAGCTGGACCTCTGAGCGCCGAGGCGGGCGGATCTCAGCATCTGCTGAAATCGCCGTCGTTCCGGGGAGTTGGAACGGCCCAGAACGACGGCGAAAGGCCCAGAACCTCCCGTCCCGGACCGACTGTCAGCATCTCGCGCAACAACGTCCGATTCCCGCGTGTCGGGTGTCGGTGGGCGCCCCTAGGCTCTGCCAGGTGACGAGTACGACGACCCCCGAGCCGACTGCCCAGGCTGCACCGACCGCTGCCTGGCTGCCGGTGACCGCGGTCGCGGTCACGTTGGTGCTGTGGGCCTCGGCGTTCGTCGCGATCCGGCACCTCGGCCACGACTTCTCGGCCGGGTCGCTGTCGCTCGGGCGGCTGCTGGTCGGGGCCGTCGCGCTGGGGGCGATCGCGCTCAGCCGCGGGTTCCCCCGGCCGACCGGTCGCGAGTGGGTCTCGATCATCGCGATCGGCGTGCTGTGGTTCGGCGTCTACAACGTCGCCCTCAACGAGGGCGAGCAGCGCGTCGACGCCGGCACGGCGGCGATGCTGATCCAGGTCTCACCGGTGCTGATCGCGCTGATGGCCGCGGTGCTGCTCTCCGAGCGGTTCACCATCTTCCTGGGGCTGGGCCTCGCCCTGGCCTTCAGCGGCGTCGCCGTGATCGGCCTGTCCACCTCGCCCGGAGGCGACCGCGACCTGGTGGGGGTGCTGCTCTGCCTGCTCTCCGCGGTCGTCTACTCGATCAGCCTGATCCTCCAGAAGCCCCTCGTGGCCAAGCTCTCCGCGCTCCACGTCACCTGGCTGGCGTGCACGGTGGGTGCCGTGGTCTGTCTGCCGTTCTCGGGCGCGCTCGTGAGCGAGGTAGCCGACGCGCCGACGTCGTCGCTGATGTGGGTGCTCTACCTCGGCATCTTCCCCACGGCGATCGCGTTCACGACCTACGCCTTCGCGCTGCAGCACATGAGCGCGAGCAGCCTGGGGATCACGACCTACCTCGTGCCGCCGATCACCATCGTGATGGGGCTGGTCTTCCTCGACGAGGTCCCCCCGGGCCTGGCCTACCTCGGTGGCGCCCTGGCGCTCGTCGGTGTGGCCGTGGCGCGGCGCAAGCCACGAGCACGTCCCGCGGAGGCTCCCGCTCCCGCGTGACCGGTGCTACTCGCGCTCGGTGCGGGCCTCGTCCTCGGCCTCGAGCCACCCGCGGAACGCCTCGAGGTTGTGGGTGGGTTCGCCGCGCAGCTTGCGCCACTCCCACTCCTTGCGGATCGAGCTGGCGAAGCCGAGCACGAGGATCTGGTTGAACGACTCGTCCGCGTAGGCCAGCACCGAGCCGAGCAGCCGGTCGAGCTCGGCGGGCGACACGGCCGCGAGCGGCAGCCGCGCGTCGAGGTAGATGTCGCCGAGCCGGTCGACGGCGAACGCGACGGCGTACATCTTCAGGTTGCGCTCGAGCAGCCAGCGGTAGACCCGCTCATGGTTCTCGTCGGGCTTGCGGCACACGAACGCGTGGATGCCGAGCGCGTGCCCGCCGACATCGAGGCGGACCGCGGTCTCCAGCTTCTTCTCGCCGGGCAGGGACAGCGAGAAGACACCCTCGGACGGCTCGGTGAAGTCCACGTCGTTGTCGGCGAGGTAGTGCCGTACGACGTCCGCGGGCGAGGTGGTCACGCCACCGACTCTCGCATGAGGCTGCGCGCGCGCTGGTAGACGGCCAGCGTCTGCGCGGCGGTCGCCTCCCACGAGAACTGCCGCGCCTGCTCGAGGGCGCCGGACTGGAGCCGGGCCAGTAGGGCGGGGTCGGCGATGACCCGCCCGAGCGTGTGCGCCCAGTCGTCCGCCTCGTGCCCCTCGACGAGGAAGCCGCTGTGGCCGTCGCGCACGATCCTGGTGAGGCCGCCCACCGCGGCGGCGACGACGGGGGTGGCGGTCGCCTGCGCCTCGGCGGCCACCAGGCCGAACGACTCGTTGTAGGACGGTACGGCGACCAGCGTGGCCGCGGCGTACCAGCGGGCGAGCGTGGCCTGGGAGACCGGCGGGACGAACCGCACCACGTCGGCGATGCCGAGCTCGCTGGCCAGCGCGGCGAGCGACTCCGGCTTGTCGAGGCCGCTGCCGGACGGCCCTCCGACGATGGGTACGACGATCCGGGAGCGCAGCGACGGGTTGCGCGCGAGCAGCGCCGCCACCGCGCGCAGCAGCACGTCGGGTGCCTTGAGCGGCTGGATCCGGCCGGCGAACAGCAGCACGTGCGCGTCCAGCGGCAGCCCCAGCTCCGCGCGGGCGACGGCGCGGTCGACCGGCTGGAAGACCGACAGGTCGACCCCGGGGTGGATCACCTCGACCCGGCCGGCCTCGGCGTCGTACAGGTTGATCAGCTGCTTGGCCTCGAGGTCGGTGTTGGCGATCAGCATGTCGGCGGCCTCGACGACCTGTTCCTCGCCGATGATCCGGGCCACCGGCTCCGGCTTGTCGCCCTCGGCGAGGGCGTCGTTCTTGACCTTCGCCATCGTGTGCATCGAGTGCACCAGCGGCACCCCCCAGCGGTCGCGCGCCAGCGCGCCGACCTGGCCGGAGAGCCAGTAGTGGGAGTGCA
>JBAZRQ010000035.1:0-8914 GCA_041662925.1 Nocardioides sp.
ATGCCCCGCCCGCAGACCCGCAGTCCCCGCCGGCCCGGATCCGGCGTCCGCCGGCTCGCGCGCACGGCCTGGAACACCAACGGTCTGGCCCGCTGGATCCTGCTTGTCGGCCTGGCGATGACCGTGGTCTTCGTGGTGCTGGCCATCTTCGCGCCTTGGATCGCGCCGTACGACTTCAACCAGTCGCGGGGCTCGGACGGCGTGAAGCTGCCCAAGCTCGCCCCGGCGTCCGGTGACCACTGGTTCGGCACCAACGACCAGTTCTACGACATCTACTCCCGGGTGGTGTGGGGCGCCCGGACGGCGGTCCAGGTGATCCTGCTGTCGGTGTTCTTCTCGGTCCTCATCGGTGTCCCGCTGGGTCTCGTGTCCGGCTACACCGGAGGCTGGGTCGACCGGCTGCTCGTGTTCCTGATGGACGCGCTCTACTCCTTCCCGTCGCTGCTGCTCGCCATCGTCTTCTCGTTCCTTCTCCAGGGACCGTTGGGCGGGGGTGTGGTGGCCGCGGCGCTCTCCCTGACGGCGGTCTACATCCCGCAGTACTTCCGGGTGGTCCGCAACACCACCGTCTCGGCGCGTGAGGCCACCTACGTCGAGGCGGCCCGCGCGCTCGGGGCCAAGCCGCTCACCGTCATGCGGCGCTATCTCTTCGGCAACGTGATCCAGTCGGTGCCCGTCATCGGCACCCTCAACGCCGCCGACGCCCTGGGCACCCTCGCGGCCCTCGGGTTCCTCGGCCTCGGCATCCAGCCGACCGAGGCCTCCGAGTGGGGCTACGACCTGAGCCGTGCGCTGGACGACGCCCGAGCCGGCGACTGGATGCCGGCGCTCTTCCCCGGACTGGCGATCGTGCTCCTGATCACCGCTCTCACGCTCGTGGGCGAAGGTCTCAACGAGACGGTCAACCCGGCCCTGCGGCGCCGCCGCCTGATGCGGGTGGAGTTCCCGCCCCGGGTCGAGGACGAGCAGACGGAGGCCGCGCGATGAGCCCGATCGAGCTGACCGAGACCCCGGCCGCGACGGTCACCGGTCCGGAGCCCGTGCTCGAGGCGCGCGACCTCCGAGTCTGGTACGGCGGCGAGCACGGCCCGGTGCGTGCCGTCGACGGCGTCTCCTTCGACCTGCGCCCCGGCGAGATCCTCGGGCTGGTGGGCGAGTCCGGCTGCGGCAAGTCCACGCTGGGCCGCGGACTGCTCGGCCTGTTGCCCGACGGTGCGGCCCGCGACGGCGAGCTCCGCTTCCGCGGCCAGGACATGTTGCAGCTCAAGAAGCGCGAGCAGCACGCGATGCGCGGACGCGACCTCGGGATGATCTTCCAGGAGCCGCTCACCCGGCTGAACCCGCTGATGCGGATGTCGGAGCACTTCTCCGAGACGCTGAAGCGACACCACCCCGAGATCAGCAAGTCGGAGATCAAGCACCGGTCCCTGGAGGCGCTGCGCCGGATGGGCATCCCGCCGACCCGGTTCCGCGCCTACCCGCACGAGTTCTCCGGCGGCATGCGGCAGCGGCTGATGATCGCCCTGACCCTGGTGCTGCGCCCCGCGTTCGTCGTCGCCGACGAGCCGACCACCGCTCTCGACGTGCTGGTGGAGGCCCAGATCATCCGGATCCTCCACGACCTTCGCCGCGAGTACGACACGTCGTTGTTGCTGATCACCCACAACCTGGGGATCATCGCCGAGGCCTGTGACCGGGTGGCCGTGATGTACGCCGGCAAGATCGTGGAGATCGGGGACGCCCGTGAGGTCTTCTCGCGACCGAAGCACAGCTACACCCGCGAGCTGCTGCGCTCGACGATCTCGCTGCGCACGACCGGCCTGAACTTCATCGAGGGCGCCCCACCCAACCTGGTGGCCCCGCCTCCGGGCTGCCGGTTCCATCCGCGGTGCCCCGACGCGATGGCTGTCTGCGCGACGACGCCGCCGGTCGACCGCGACCACGGCGCGGGTCACCGCGCTGCCTGCTGGGCCGCCGACCTGCGCGACGGCCTCACGACCCTCGACGCGCAGGCGTCCGCACCGCTGGACCGGGAGGAGATCGACGTTGCCGACGAAGCCTGAGGTGACCCGCTCCAAGGCGGAGACCGTCCTCGACCTGACCGACGTGTCGGTGCACTTCGAGCTCCAGGGCGGCGCACTGTCGCGCCTGATCGGGCTCAAGTCGCGGACGGTGAAGGCCGTCGACGGCATCAACGTCTCGCTGCGCCGCGGCGAGGTGCTGGGCCTGGTGGGGGAGTCCGGGAGCGGCAAGACGACGCTCGGCCGGGCGCTGCTCGGGCTGGTGCCCCTGACCGACGGTGAGATCGTCTACCACTCGTCCCAGGGCGACCAGGTCGTCTCCGACATGCGCGCCGGCCAGCTCCGAGCGCTGCGGACCAACCTGCAGATGGTCTTCCAGGACCCGCACGCCGCGCTCAACCCGTCGATGACGATCGAGAAGGGGGTCGGCCACCCGCTGGAGATCCACAAGGTCGCGACCGGGGCCGAGCTGCGTGAGCGCGTGGTGCGGACTCTGGAGAAGGTCGGTCTGACGCCGGTCGAGAACTTCCTGTCGAAGTACCCCTCCGACCTGTCCGGCGGCCAGAAGCAGCGGGCAGTGATCGCCCGGGCCCTCATCCTCGACCCCGAGGTGCTGGTCGCCGACGAGCCGGTGTCGATGCTCGACATGAGCGTGCGGGCCAAGATCCTGCAGCTGATGCTGGACCTCAAGCGGGACCTGGGGCTGACCTACGTCTACATCACCCACGACCTGGCCTCTGCGAAGTACTTCTGCGACCGGATCGCCATCATGTATCTCGGGCGGATCGTGGAGATCGGGCCCACCGACGAGATCTTCGCCAACCCCCGCCACCCCTACACGAAGGCCCTGCTGAAGGCGATCCCCGAGCCCGACCCCGAGCGGATGGTGCCCCGTGACCTGCCGCGCGGCGAGATCCCGGACGCCGCCGACCCGCCCCTCGGGTGCTCGTTCCACCCCCGTTGCCCCGAGGCCACGGCGATCTGTGGCTGGGAGTCCCGCGACCTGCGCGCGGTGCTCGACGAACACTGGACGCGGCGTACCCCCGAGGAGTTCGAGGTGGAGGCCCGCCTGATCGGGGACCTCGACCACCTCGAGAAGTCCTCGACGGAGGTCACCGTGGGCCACAGCAGCCCCGAGGAGGTACGCGAGATCATCGAGCGGATGAAGGCAGAGCAGCCCGACGAGCCTTTCTGGAAGGGCGTCGAGTCGATCGATGACGACGGGGCCGGCGTGCGGCTGGGGTTCGCCGACCACGTCGACCCCGCCCTGCGCCCCGCCGGCGGCGTCGAGGTGGCCTGCGTGCTCTACCCGGACGAGTCGGGTCGCTGACCTGACATACTGGCCGACCCCGCGGCCCGCTCGACAGTGTCCGAGGTCCTAGTACCACCGGACAATGGCGTGACACCGGGGCCCCGATGAACACTGAGGCCACTACGGAAGGCCGCGCGCGCCCGCCGTTGGTATCTGAAGGAGCAAGTCAACATGTCGCCCCGTTCCATCCTCGTCGTCACGCTCAGCTCGGTGCTGGGTGCAGCGGCGCTTGCTACTGCCCCGTTTGCAGTTGCGAGTGACGGCGATGGCGTGGAACGGGGCGCATGCTCCAACACCAGCTTCAAGCGCCTCCGGGTCGTTCCCGCGACCAACAACGGCTACCTGGATGTCATCGGCGTGGTGTGGAGCAACGACGACGACCTCTGGGACTGGAAGATGCTCCACGACGGTGACCTGTCCGCCAAGGGCGAGGTCCGCGCCGACGGCGACGCCGACCGCTCGTTCCGGATCAAGCGCTCGATGCTCGACTTCCCCGGTACCGACGTCATCGCCTTCCGTGCCGAGAACAACCGCACCGGCGAGACCTGCTTCGTCAAGGTCGACGACTTCTGATCGGCGCGCTGCTGCGCAGTCCTCTGGCGCGCTTCCTCGCGATCGGCGCCGTGACGCTGGTCGCGCTGGTCGTTGCGACCAACCTGCTGGCCGGCCAGGCCGCCAACCGCGAGGCGCTCACCGAGCTCAGGAGCGTCAACGAGGTGCTGGCCGAGTCCGTGGGCGCCCCGGAGGTCACCGCGGGCCTGATCCGCAGTGAGCGGGGGGCCTACGACCGCTTCTCCCGGATCGTGAAGAAGCGCGTGCAGGCTCCGTTGCTCAAGCGCGTCAACATCTGGTCGAGCGAGGGCGTTCTCCTCTTCTCCGACCAGGGTGGTGTCTTCGGGAAGCAGTACGGCCTCTCGTCGGCGCAGCAACGGATCATGGATGACGGCGGCACGGGCCATGTCATCGGCGACGACGACCGCGGCGAGACCGAGTACGCCGACGGCACCACCGACACGGTGCAGATCTTCACGCGGATCGAGACCACGGGCGGCACGCCGTTGCTCTTCGAGGGCTACTACTCCCTGGATGACCTGGAAGAGCGACGCCAGGAGATCTACCGCCCGTTCATGTGGATCATCGTCGGTGCCCTGATCCTGCTCCTGGTGCTGGTGACTCCGATCCTGCGCGTGCTCACCAGGCAGGTCACCAGCGCCTCCAAGGAGCGCGAGCGGCTGCTGCGCGCCGGCCTCGAGGCCTCCGACGCCGAGCGCCGGAGGATCGCGCGCGACCTGCATGATGGCGTGGTCCAGGACCTCGCCGGCACCTCCTTCTCGATCGCGGCCGCGGCCCGGGAGCCGGGGCTGGGCGACGGCGTGCGCAACTCCCTGCACGCGGCCAACCAGGCGATCCGCGACACCCTGAAGTCCCTGCGAGCGCTCCTGGCCGAGATCCACCCCCCGGAGATCCAGGCCGACGGGCTCGCCTCGTCGCTCGCCGACCTGATTGCCCCCGCGAGCGCGCTCGGGATCCAGGCGTCCGTCAGCGTCGAGGGCGCGGAGACCGCCACCGACACCCAGGCCGCGCTGGTCTGGCGCGTCGCCCAGGAGGCCGTGCGCAACGCGCTGCGCCATGCCCATCCCTCCACGATCGCCGTGACCGTCCGCAGCGACGGCAAGAAGCTGGTGCTCGAGGTCGTCGACGACGGCATCGGCTTCGCCGCCGATGCAGCGCCCGCCGCGGACCGCTACGGTCTGCGTGGCATGAGCTCGCTGGTCCGCGACAGCGGAGGCCGGCTCGAGGTCCGTTCCTCCGCCGGGGAGGGCACTGCAGTACGACTGGAGGTGGGTGTCGATGGCTGAGCAGCCCGAAGCCCCGTCCGACGTCCCCATCCGTGTCGTCCTCGTCGACGACCACGCAGTGATCCGCATGGGGCTCGCCCAGCTTCTCGCGGCAGTCAGTGACATCGAGGTCGTCGGCGAGGCAGCCGATGGCAACGAGGCGCTGGTCGTGGTCGGGGCCACCCGCCCCGACGTCGTCCTCATGGACCTCCAGATGCCGGGCATGGACGGCGTCACGGCCACGCGGCAGATCGTGGACGCCGGCCTGGCCGACGTCCTGGTGCTGACGTCGTTCTCCGACAACGAGCGCATCGTCGGCGCACTCGACGCCGGTGCCGTCGGCTACCTGCTCAAGGACGCCGACCCCGACGACGTCCTCGACGGCATCCGGGCGGTGAGCCGCGGGGAGTCACCCATCCACCCGCGGGCCGCCCGTGCCCTGATCGGTACTCGCGCCGGGTCCGCCCACGCCCAGCTGACCGCGCGGGAGACCGAGGTGCTCGGCCTGGTCAAGGACGGGTTGGCCAACAAGCAGATCGCGCGTCGGCTAGGCATCAGCGAGCGCACCGTCAAGGCACACCTGACCTCCGCCTTCGCCCGGATCGGTGTCACCGACCGCACCCAGGCCGCGCTCTGGGTCGAGCGCCACGGCGGCTGACCCCCTCGACCCCTCAGGTCGCGGAGACCTCGCCGTCCTGCTGAGGCCGCTCCGGCAGCGGCGGGGGAGTGCCGCCCCACTCGGGACAGATGGCCTGGTAGGCGCACCAGTCGCAGAGCCGGCTCCGGCGGGCCCGCCAGTCGCCGCTCTCCTGGGCGTGACGGATGGCCGCCCAGATGGCCTCGACCTTGCGCTCGGTGCCCAGCAGGTCCTGCTCGTCGGGGACGTAGCGCATGATCTCGCCGTTGCCGAGGTAGACCAGCTGCAGCATGGCGGGCACGACACCGCGGGTGCGCCAGATGACCAGCGCGTAGAACTTCATCTGGAACAGGGCCTTGGCCTCGAAGCCCTCGGTCGGCGAGCGCCCCGTCTTGTAGTCGACCACCCGGATCGCACCGTCGGGGGCGATGTCGAGGCGGTCGACGAAGCCGCGCAGCAGCAGTCTGGAGTCGAGCAGCGCCTCGACGTACAGCTCACGCTCGGCCGGCTCGATCCGCTGCGGGTCCTCGAGGGAGAAGTAGCGGTCGAGGACCGACCGGCAGGACGTCAGCCACGACGCGACGTCGGGGCCCTCCGTGCCGAACATCTCGGCGACGCCCGGCTCGGCGTCGAGGAGCTCGTCCCAGGCCGGCATCAGCAGCCCCCGGGCCCGGTCGGGCGTCCGGTCGGCGGCGGGCAGGTCGAAGAGGTTCTCCAGGACCCGGTGGACCACCGTGCCGCGGACGGCGTCGACGGAGTAGGGCTCGGGGAGCTTGTCGATCGTGCGGTAGCGGTAGAGCAGGGGGCAGGTGAGGAAGTCGCCGGCGCGGCTCGGCGACAGCGCGCCCAGCACGTCGACCCCGTCGACGGGCGTGGAGACCCGCTCCGCTGGCGAGCCGGGAGCGGAGCCTGCGTCCTGGATGGTCATGGCAGCCTCACGCCAGAGACCCTAGGCGACCGCACCGACAGAGGGGGTCGGATAGATTCAAGGAGTGTCTGACCCCGCGCCACGGCCCACTCCCCGCCCTCCGGGGACCTTCAAGCTGGGCACCATCGCGGGCAGCGACGTGCTGGTCTCCTCCTCGTGGTTCCTGATCGCCGGGCTCATCGCCGTGGTCATGGCCCCCCGCGTGGAGCAGGTCCAGCCCGACCTCGGGGCCTGGAAGTACGTCGCGGGGCTGGCGTTCGCGGTCATCCTCTACGGCTCGGTGCTGCTCCACGAGGCGTCACACGCCGTGATGGCGCGGCACTACGGGTTCCCGGTCCGCTCGATCACCCTGCACTTCCTGGGCGGCATGACCGCCATCGAAGGGGAGTCGCGCACCCCACGCCAGGAGTTCTGGATCGCCGTGGTCGGCCCGCTGACCTCCATCGCCGTGGGCGGGGTCGCCGTGGGGCTGTGGTTCGTGACCCCGGACGGGCTGCTGCTGATGGCGGTCGAGGGGCTGGCGGGGGCCAACCTGCTGGTCGGGGTCCTCAACCTGGTGCCGGGGCTGCCGCTCGACGGTGGCCGCGTCCTCAAGGCCGCCGTCTGGCGGATGACCGGCAACGTCCACCGGGGGACCATCGCCGCGGGCTGGGGAGGCCGGGTCACGGCGGTCGCGGTGCTCCTGTGGCCCCTTGCCCAGGAGGCGGTCTTCGGCAGTCCCCCCGACGTGCTCGACTTCATCCTGTCACTGGTCATCGCGATGTTCTTGTGGACGGGCGCCACCTCGGCGATGGCCTCCGCGCGGATCCGCTCGCGCCTGCCCGACCTGCACGCCCGCGACCTGGCCCGCCGTACCCTCGCCGTTCCGGACGACCTGCCGCTCTCCGAGGCCGTGCGACGCGCGCAGGACGCCGAGGCCGGCAGCATCGTCACCGTGACCAGCACCGGTCGGCCGGTCGGGGTCGTCAACGAGGCGGCGCTGCTGGCGACCCCCGAGGAGCGCCGACCGTGGGTCGCGGTGTCGACGGTCGCCCGCACCCTCGGGGAGGGCCTGAGCCTGCCCGCCACGATCACCGGGGAGGACCTGATCCTGGCGATCAGCCGCACGCCGGCCGCCGAGTACGTCCTGGTCGAGGACGACGGCACCGTCTACGGCGTCCTGTCCACCGCCGACGTCGACCGCGCGTTTCGCCAGTGACCGACCGGCGACAGTAGGGTTCCGCGGTGTCCACGACTCACCCCACCGACGGCGACGTCCCTCCTGAAGCCTGGTCCGGCGTCCACCGCGGGCCCCTGCGTGCCGGCGAATGGGTGCGCCTGGTCGACGCCAAGGGACGCAAGCACAACATCTGCCTCGAGCCCGACAAGACGTTCCACACCAACCGCGGCGGGATGTCCCACGACGACCTGATCGGCCGTGAGGAGGGCTTCACGGTCACGTCGACGTCCGGCGGCGAGTACCTCGTCTTCCGCCCGCTGCTCTCGGAGTTCGTGGTGTCGATGCCGCGCGGTGCCGCCGTGGTCTACCCCAAGGACGCCGCGCAGATCGTGGCCATGGCCGACATCTTCCCCGGCGCCGACGTCGTCGAGGCCGGGGTCGGCTCGGGTGCGCTCACCTGCTCGCTCCTGCGCGCCGTCGGTCCCTACGGCAAGCTCACGTCCTACGAGCGCCGCGAGGAGTTCGCCGACGTCGCCCGCCGCAACGTCACCCAGTTCTTCGGTGCCCCGGACGGGGAGACCCACCCGGCCTGGTCCCTGCGCCTCGGCGACCTCGCCGAGGAGCTCCCGGCCTCGGGGGAGCGCTACGACCGGGTGATCCTGGACATGCTGGCTCCCTGGGAGTGCATCGACGCCACCGCCGGCGCACTGCGACCGGGCGGCATCGTGTGCGCCTACGTCGCCACCACGACCCAGCTGTCCCGCTTCATGGAGACGGTGCGCCTCCACGGCGGGTTCACCGAGCCCCAGGCCTGGGAGTCGCTGGTGCGCGACTGGCACGTCGAGGGCCTCGCCGTACGTCCCGGCCACAAGATGATCGGTCACACCGCCTTCCTGGTCACCGCCCGCCGGATGGCCCCCGGCCAGGTGGCGCCGCTCAAGCGCCGTCGGCCGGCGCCGGGGGCCTACGGTCCCGACTACACGGGTCCGCGCGCCCCCGACTTAGCCGACCCTGGCGCC
>JBAZRQ010000035.1:8924-9509 GCA_041662925.1 Nocardioides sp.
TGGCGCCGAGTCCGAGACGGGGACCGCAGGGTGAAACCGTTCCTGCTCCTCTCGATCCGCGCCGAGCCGGACGCGGTGTGGGAGGAGTACGACGCGTTCTGCCGCTTCCTGGGCGTCTCGACGTCCAACCTGCACGCGCGCCAGCTGGCGGCGGAGCCGCTGGGCGAGGTGTCCCTCGACGACTGGTCCGGCATCCTCCTCGGCGGCGGGGCCTTCACCGTCTCGGACCCCGAGGAGACCAAGTCGGACACCCAGCGTCGTACCGAGGACGACCTCGCGGTGCTGCTCGACCAGGTGGTCACGGCGGACTTCCCGTTCCTCGGCGCCTGCTACGGGATCGGCACGCTGGGCACGCACCAGGGCGGGCTCGTCGACACCGCCTATCCCGAGCCCGTAGGCCCGGTCTCGGTCACCGTCACCGAGCGGGGCGCCGCCGACCCGCTGTTCGCCGGCGTGCCGCAGCAGTTCTCGGCGTACGGGGGCCACAAGGAGGCGCTCTCCCTGCTCCCCGCCCACGCGACGCTGCTGGCGACCTCCGAGGCCTGTCCGGTGCAGGCGTTCCGGGTGGGGGAGCACGTCTACGCG
>JBAZRQ010000036.1:0-9349 GCA_041662925.1 Nocardioides sp.
GTGGTCATGGTGTTGGCGGCGGCGAACGCCGCGGGTGCGTCCCAGGAGATCTCGGGGATGCCGAACCACTCCAGGACCTCGACATCGTCGGTGTCGGCCGGGCTGCCGTCGTCACACCCGGACGCGGCCGGTGCGTGCCACGACTCATCCCCCGGCACGGCCGGGTGGGCGTGGGCCCAGGCGACCGCGAGGCGGAGCAGGTCGACCTCGGCAGCGTCCGCGGTGGCGCGGGTCTGACGGACCCGGGCGATCAGCTCCGCGGGGGTGGCGTCCTCGAACCCGCCGGCGTCGGGCCGGTGGTCGTCGAGGTGCGCGATGGACATGGTCCATACTAACCAAACATACGTTTGCATGTCAAACACTTTGCCTTCGCACTTCCCACCCGTGGAGCCAACAGTCGCCGGGTCTCGAGGCTCGTCGCTGGCGCTCCTCGCACCTCGACCAGCGAAGGAAGCGGGGCCGCGTTGGTGCGGGCGGCGCGGCGTCAGCCGTGCCGCTCGTGCGCCGTCGAGCAGCCCGGGAGAGGCTCGGGGTCAAGGACGGCCGAAGGCCGCCGCGAAGCGGGCGGAGCTCCTTGACGCCGAGACCCGGGCTGCTACCGCGCGGGCCACAGTCCCCGGGTTTCGAGGCTCGCGGCGCTCGCACCTCGACCAGCGCCGGAGGGGCCTGTGGAGGACCCCTCCGCACTGGCGCACGGAGCATTTAGGGTGACGGGCATGTCTCGGGTTCTGGGCGTTCTCGCCGTTGTCCTTGTCTGCGCCGGCTGCTCCGGAGAGCCCTCGGCGGAGGGCACGTCGGGCGCGTCGCCTCCTGCGTCGAGTGGTACGACGATCAGCGGGACCGGCTACAGCTACGAGGCCCCTGAGGACTGGGGCCCCTCGCCGCAGGACGTCCCCGGCTTCGACCCCGACAGCTACGTCGTCGACCTCCAGGACCGCGACGGCTTCACCGACAACGTCAACGTGATCCTCTCCCCCGCCGGCGAGATCACCCCCGAGCAGGCAGAGGCTGCCGCCGAGGAAGAGCTGCCGGCCGGCGGCTTCACGGAGGTCGTGGTCCATGACCGTGTCACCGTGGCAGGCAGCGAGTCGGCTCACGTGACCGCGGCGGGGTCGATCAACGACACCGACTACACGGTCGAGCAGTTCTACCCGTCCGCCGCCGGCCAGACCTTCGTCGTGACGTTCTCCTTCAGCTCGAGCGTCCCGGCTGGCGACCGCGCCGAGGTCACGGACGCGGTCCTGGCCAGCTGGGCCTGGACGGACTGACCTCCACCATGCGTCGAGCAGCGGCAGTGACGGCAGGCCTGGCCCTGCTCGCCGCCTGCAGCTCGACCCCGTCGGACACCTCGACGCCCACACCGACGCCGACGCCATCCCGAAGCCCGTCCACCACCTCACCATCGCCGTCAGCGACGCCCCCACCCGAGCCACCACGCGTGTCCCCCGACGACGCGCGAGTGCGGACGGCGATGGCCGCCGTACGACACCTCGCACTCGAGATCGGCCCCCGACCGGGAACCAGCAAGGCCTACTTCGAGGCGGCCGCCTGGGTCGAGCAGCGGCTGACGGGGAACGGGTGGAGCGTGGAGCGGCAGCGCTTCCCGACGCCGGCGGGCTACTCCTGGAACGCGCCGGTCGAGGCCGGCCCGTCGGTCAACCTGATCGCCACGCGGGGCGACCTCGAGCCGGGCGAGCCGTGGCTGGCCGTCGGCGCCCACCTCGACACCGTGCCCCTGGCGCCCGGAGCGGAGGACAACGCGTCCGGCATCGGTGTCCTGCTCGCGGTCGCCGAGGCACTGCAGGGCACCCGCAGCCGGCTGCCCGTCGTACTGATCGCGTTCGGCTCCGAGGAGCCCCGGGGAGAGGGCGACGCGCACCACCACTACGGCTCGCGCGCGTACGTCGCCTCGTTGACGCCGCAGCAGCGACGCTCGCTGCGCGGCATGGTCTCGATGGACCGCGTGGGCGTCGGCGACGTGCTGCCGGTCGGTACGCCGGCCGGGCCTGACGCCCTCACCGACGCACTGGTCAGAGCGGCCCGAGTCGCCGGCGTCGAGACGGTGATCGACATCGACCAGCGCTCGAGCGACCACTGGTCGTTCGCGCGCGACGGCCTGCCCGGCGCCCGCCTCGGCGGCACGTCGTACGGCGAGTACCACCGGGCCACCGACCTGCCCTCCGTCGTGGACCCCGAGCAGCTCGAGCGCACCGCGCGCACGGTGCTGGCCTGGCTCGGCTGACGGTCAGTGCGCCAAGCGGGTCACCGTTGGCGCCAGAGGTCCAGGCCGATGTCGACCAGCCCCACGCGTGGCAGCGCGGCGACCTCGGAGAGCGGGAACCACCGGGCCTCGTCGGTCGTCCCGTCCGCCTCGTGGGTCAGCTCACCGCCGACGACCGTCGCCTCGAACACGACCCGCACGGCCTTCATCGGCCGGTCGGTGTCGGAGAGCCGGTCCTCCACCGGGATCGCGTGGGTCTCGAGGCCGAGCAGCCGGTCGAGCACGACGACGTACCCGGTCTCCTCCCGCACCTCGCGGACCGCGCCGTCCTCGACGGTCTCCTCGAAGTCGACCCCACCGCCCGGCAGCGTCCACTTCCGTTCGTGGGCCTCGTTCCAGAGCGCGAGCAGCACCCGCTCGTCGTCGTCCACGACCACGGCGTAGGCGGCGAGGCGGGTGTCGTAGTCGGTGTACTCCATCGGCCCATCATGGAATACCTCGTCGCCAGATGGGTTAACGGCCAACATGACCGTTCCCAGGATCACCCTCAACGACCGGACCACGATCCCCCAGCTCGGCTTCGGCGTCTTCCAGGTTCCGGCGGCGCAGACCGCGGCCACGGTGACGACCGCGCTCGAGATCGGCTACCGCCACATCGACACCGCGCAGATGTATGGCAACGAGGAGGGCGTGGGCCAGGCGGTCGCGGCGTCCGGCATCTCGCGCGACGAGCTCTACGTCACGACCAAGCTCGACAACGGCAACCACCGGCCCGACGACGTACGGCGCACCTTCGACGAGTCGCTGGCCCGGCTCGGCCTCGACCACGTCGACCTGTTCCTCATCCACTGGCCGCTGCCCACGTCGTACGACGGCGACTACGTGTCGACCTGGAAGGCGATGACCGAGCTGCGGGCCGATGGCCGCGCCCGCTCTGTGGGCGTCTCCAACTTCCACGCCGAGCACCTCGACCGGATCATCGACGAGACCGGCGAGATCCCGGCGGTCAACCAGATCGAGGCGCACCCCTACCTCACCAACGACGGCCTCCGCGCCTTCTCCCACACCCACGGGATCACCGTCGAGGCCTGGGCGCCGATCGCGCGCGGCCGGGTCAACGACGAGCAGGTCATTCGGCGGATCGCCAAGCGCCACGGCAAGACCCCGGCCCAGGTCACCCTGCGCTGGCACGTCGAGCGCCACGACGTGGTGTTCCCCAAGTCCATGCGCGAGGAGCGGATGCGCGAGAACTTCGACATCTTCGACTTCCAGCTCTCGCCGGACGAGGTCGCCGAGATCACCGCCCTCGACCGCGGCGAGGCCGGCCGGATCGGGCCCAACCCCGAGACCTTCGGCTGAGCACAGCGGCCGGGAGGTCACTCCGCGAGGCGGTCGGCCAGCGCCTCGGCCGACTCCTCGCTGAAGTTGCCGGAGATTTCAAGCTCCCCGTTCGTGATCGGCGCATTGACGGTAGGTGCCGTCAGGATGCGACCTTCGAGCACGACCGCGAACTGACCTCCGGTATCGAGGAGCTCGGCGGCGATGTCGGAGAACCGGTCGGTGGCACCGGCGTCGAGCTCGATGTTCACCACCCAGCCCAGCTGGCCTTCGGGGATCTCGGCCGACGCCGACTCGATGCCGCCGACGATGCTCGCGGGCTCGAGGACGTACTTGACCCCCTCGTCGTCGCACGCCACCAGGGGTTCCTCGGGCGGTGCGGGCGAAGGGGGCGCGTCGCAGTCGAGGCCCTTGAACTGCTGCAGGACCTGCGAGTCGGGCGCCGGCTCGAAGCTGCTCGCCAGCACCAGGCGGAACTCCACCGGCGCCCCGGAGGGCACGGGGGCCGACGACGAGGCCGACGGAGAGGGTGCGGGGTCGCGCGCCTCCGTCTCCGCTGGGCCACCGCACCCGGACAGCAGGACGGCGGACACGGTCAGCAGCAGGAGTCGGACCATGCCCGCGATGGTGTCACGCATCGAGGGCCCGCCCCCACGCCTCCAGCAGCCGCGCGAGCTCGCGCCGGTCGGCCTCGCCGAGCAAGGAGACCAGCCGCCGCTCGTTGGCCATGTGCCTCTCGAAGGTCTCGTCCACCAGCGCCCGCCCGCGCTCGGTGAGCCGCACCCGCCGCGCGCGGCCGTCGTCCGTGCTGGTGCGGCGCGACACCAGCCCGGCGCCCTCGAGGCGGTCGAGCCGCTTGGTGACCGCACCGGACGTGACCATCGTGGTGTCGGCGATCTGCCCGGGCGAGAGCTCGTAGGGCGCCCCGGAGCGCCGGAGCGCGGCCATCACGTCGAAGTCACCGTCGGAGAGGCCCGCGGCGGCGAAGACCGGCCGCAGCTCCTCGTCCAGCTGGACCGCCAGCCGGTGCAGCCGGCCGATGATCCCCTGGGGGGAGACGTCGAGGTCGGGCCGCTCGACGCCCCACTGCGCCATGATCCGGCCGACGTGGTCGGGTTCCCGCTCCCCTGACAGCATGGGTGGAATATATCTTGCCTGGAAGATATTATCTCTTCCGTGGAAACTATCTCCCGGCGGGCCCTGCTGGTCACGGCCGTCGCCCCCATCGCCTGGGGTACGACGTACCTCGTCACCGCCGAGCTGCTCCCGCCCGACCGGCCGCTCTTCGCGTCGGTCGTCCGCGCCCTGCCCGCCGGTCTGCTGATCCTGGCGTTCCGCCGCCGGCTGCCCTCCGGCGCCTGGTGGTGGCGCGCGACGCTGCTGGGGCTGTGCAACATCGGACTGTTCTTCCCGCTGCTGTTCCTGGCGGCCTACGAGCTGCCCGGCGGCCTGGCCTCGACCCTGCAGGCGACGTCACCGCTCGCGGTGATGGCGCTCGCCTGGCTCGTGATCCACGAGCGCCCCAGCGCCGTACGGTTCGGCGCCGCACTGGTGGGGCTGGTCGGCGTCGCGCTGCTGCTCGCCCGCGCGCCGGGCGAGGTCTCGGTCCTGGGTCTGGTCGCGGCGTTCGCGTCGGTCGCGGTCTCGGCCCTGGGGTTCGTGCTGATCAAGCGGTGGCCGGCGCCGGTCGACATGCTCACTCTCGTGTCCTGGCAGCTCGTGGTCGGGGGCCTGGCCCTGCTGCCGGTGGCGCTGATCCTCGAGGGGGCTCCGCCCGCGATCGACGTCAGCGCCGCGACCGGCTTCGTCTGGCTGGCCGGCGTGGGCACGGTGCTCGCCTACGTCTGCTGGTTCCACGGTCTCGCCTCACTGTCCGCCGGTGCGGTCTCGCTGGTCGGGCTGCTCAACCCCGTCGTGGGCACCGCCCTGGGGGTCGTCGTCGCCGGTGAGCTGTTCGGCTGGACCCAGGCGCTCGGGATGCTGCTCGTCCTGGGCGGGGTGGTGGCCGGGCAGCGGCCCGCGAAGCGCCGTCGGGGAGAATCGCGCGAGTGCAGCCGAGTCCCGCCCAGCCCCCGGCATTCCGGCTCCGCGACGTCGCCCTCACGGCCTACGCCCCTGCCATCGTCAGCTCCACCGGTCACGGTGCCGTAATGCCGGTCCTCGCGCTCCGGGCGCGGGACCTGGGAGCCGACGTCAGCACGGCCGCACTGGTGGTGGCGCTGCTGGGCGTCGGGATGCTGCTCGGCTCGCTGCCGGCCGGCGCGGTCGTCGCGCGGATCGGCGAGCCCCGCACCCTGCTCATCGCCGGGCTGGTCGAAGCGGTCGCGATGCTCTCCGCCGCAGCGAGTACGTCGGTCGCCTTGCTCGCGGCCGCGGCGATGCTCAGCGGGATGAGCTGGACCGCGTTCCTGATCGCCCGCCAAGGATTCATGATCGACGCGGTCCCGCTCAGCCACCGGGCCCGGGCCCTCGCCGCGCTCGGCGGCTCCCACCGGGTCGGGATCCTGCTCGGGCCGCTGCTCGGAGCGGGGCTGATCCACCTCTTCGACCTGCGGGCGGCGTTCGTGCTGGCGGCCGGGCTCTCCCTCGTCGCGGCGCTGATGGCCCGGCTGATGCCGGACCTCGGGTCGGAGGACCGCGCCGAGCAGGGCGCGGCCGGTCACGCCAGCGTGTGGTCGGTGCTCGGCGCGCACCGCCGCACGCTGCTGACGCTCGGCGTGGCGGTCGTGGTGATCTCCGCGTCCCGCTCGGTGCGCAACGGGCTGCTGCCGCTGTGGGCCGAGCACATCGGGCTCTCGGCCAGCAGCACCTCGCTGATCTTCGCGCTCGCCGCTGCGGTCGACATCGCCTTCTTCTTCCCCGGGGGCTGGCTCATGGACCACTACGGCCGCACCGTCGTCGCCGTCCCCGTCGTACTCACGACGGCGGTCGGCTGCCTGGTCCTCCCCCTGGCCACGTCGCTCTGGGCGCTCGCGGCCGTCGTCGCCCTGATCGCGCTCGGCAACGGCCTGGGCTCCGGGATCGTGATGACGCTCGGCGCCGACGCGGCACCCGCGGTCGGGCGCTCGCAGTTCCTGGGCGGCTGGCGCCTGTGCGGCGACGTCGGCAACTCCGGCGGGCCGCTGCTGGTCGCGGCCGTCGCGGTCGCGGCGCCACTGGCCACGGCCAGCGTGGTGGTCGGCCTGCTCGGGCTGGCGGGCACCGCGTGGGTCGGCTACTGGACCCGGCGTGCGGACCTCAGCCGCCACTAGCCGCCCTAGCCGATCGTGACCCGGACCTCGTTGGAGGCCTCACCGGTGTCGGTGTCGATCACGCGGAAGCGGTTCTTGCCCGACTGGCTGGTCTGGATGTAGGTCGTGAACGTCTCGTTGCTCACCGAGGCGGTCACCGGGAACTCGCCCCAGGCGCCGCCCTCCCACTGCTGCACCTGCAAGATCGCGCCCTCGCCGCCGGGGTAGGTGCCGGTGAGGTAGATGCGCTCCATCGACCCGACCTCCGTCTGGTCGGCCGACAGCGCGATCTTGCTCTCCGGCTCGGCCTCGGAGGTCTCGTCGGTGGGCGACGGGTCGACCGAACCCTGTGGGTCGGCGTCGAGCGTGATCAGCGGACCGGACTCCGACTGGGTGGGCTCCGGCTTCGGCAGGTACATCGACTCCTGGCTGGAGGAGGAGGTGTCGCTGGCCTGGTCGTCGCCGCCGATGCCCAGGACGCGGGTCGCGGCCAGCGCGCCACCGCCCAGGATCAGGCCGACGGTCACGGCCACCGCGGCGAGCGCGAGCAGGCCGGTCAGCACGGGGTGACCGTCGCCGGAGCCCCGCGTCGGTCGGTCGTCTTCCTCGGCCACGTCTCTGCTCCCTGGTGTGGTGCGTTCGCCCCATTGTCAAGGACTGGGTCAAACCGACCAAACGCCCGGCCCGACGCTGACGCAGAACCTCAGCGCGGCTCGAGGACCACCACGGGGATCACGCGGTCGGTGCACTGCTGGTAGACCTCGAAGTCGGCGTACAGCTCGACCAGCCTGGGCCACAGCGCGGCGCGCTCCTCCGGGGAGGCGGTGCGGGCCCGCACGGCCCGCCTCTCGGTCCGGATCTGGACGGTCGTGTCGGGGTTGGCGACCAGGTTGGGATACCACTGCGGGTTCTTCGGCAGGCCACCCTGCGAGGCGACCACGACGACGTTGGCGCCGTCGAGGAGGTAGAGCAGCGGGGTCGTGAACTTCGTGCCCGACTTGCGGCCCACGTGCTCGAGCAGCAGCGTCGGCACCGGTTTGCGGAAGCCCGCCCCGATGCGCCACTTGCTGCCGATCCGCCCGCCGGTCAGCTTGAAGACCCGGACCTGCGCGCGGGCCATGTACTTGATGACCTTGGCCGTCGTCGGGTTGGCCAGCGCTTCCTTGCGCTTGGCCAGCTCCTCGGGCGTCATCTGCTTCGCCACCGGTTCAGATCCCCCGCTTCCAGACGACCTCTTCGTACAGGCGCACGCTGCGCCAGCCGTCCGCCGTCCGCGCCAGGGTGTGATGGTAGATCCCGCCGAACTCCACGATCTTCTCGCCCCCGGCGCCGTCGTCCATGGGCATCGGGTTGTGGAAGTACGCCGAGCAGCTCGCCTCGTCACCGTCGATGCGGATGTCGAGCTGGCCCAGCGTGTGCATCCGCTTGGGGAAGAAGGCCGGCAGCATCTCGGCCAGCCACGGCTTCACCTCGGGGTACGCCGCCGCGATGCCGCCCGACTGCGTGTAGTCGATCTGCGCGTCGGGGGCGAACACGGCGTCGAGCCAGTCCCACTCCCCCGTGTCGATCGCGCGGGTGTAGCGCGTCAGCAGGTCGGTGATCTCGGCCCGGTCGGAGAGCGTCTGAAGGTCCACAGGCTCAACTCTGGCAGAAAACTGAAACACGTTCTAGTCTTGCGCCCATGCGATTCACCTACGCCGAAGCGATGACCCAGGCGAAGTTCTACGCCCCGCTCGCCCAGGCGGCCGAGGCCGCCGGCTACACCAGCATGACCGTGGCCGACAGCCTGATCTACCCCAAGGAGTCGGACTCCAAGTACCCCTACACCGACACCGGCGACCGCGCGTTCCTCGACGGCAAGGAGTTCATCGAGACGATGGTGCTCTGCGCGCACCTGTTCGCGGTGACCACGACGCTGCGGCTCACGCCGTTCGTGCTCAAGCTCCCGGTGCGCCCCCCGGTCCTGGTCGCCAAGCAGGCCTCGTCGCTGGCGTTCCTCTCCGACAACCGGCTCGGCCTCGGCGTCGGCATCTCCCCGTGGCCCGAGGACTTCGCCAACCTCGGCGTCGACTGGGCCAAGCGCGGCAAGCGGATGGACGAGTGCATGGACATCCTGCGCGGCCTGACCACCGGCGAGTTCTTCAAGTACGACGGCGACTTCTACCAGGTCGACGAGCTCAAGCAGTGCCCCGGCGCGACCGAGAAGATCCCGCTGCTCGTGGGCGGTCACGCCGACGCCGCGCTGCGCCGCGCCGTACTCAAGGGTGACGGCTGGATGCACGCCGGCGGCGACGGCGAGGAGCTCGACCGGCTGCTCACCCGCCTGGCCGAGATCCGCAAGGAGGAAGGCGACACCCGCGACGACTTCGAGGTGCACGTGATCTCCTACGACGCCTACGACCTCGACGGCATCAAGCGCCTCGAGGACAAGGGCGTCACCGACTGCATCGTCGGCTTCCGCGTGCCCTACATCATGGGCCCGGACCCCGAGCCGCTGCAGGACAAGATCGACCACCTCAACAAGTACGCCGACCAGATCATCAGCAAGGTCAACGGATGA
>JBAZRQ010000037.1:0-9319 GCA_041662925.1 Nocardioides sp.
GCCCGGCTGCGCGCGGTCGCGGAGCGGGTCGGTGGCGGTTTCGTGGAGCTCACGCCACCGGGCCCCTGAAGTCACGGCCATGCCGCACACTCACGGGGTGCCCGCCTCCCGCTTGTCCCTGCCCGTTGCGACCGTGCTGTGTTTCCTGGCGCTGGCCGCGGTCCCGGCACAGCCAACCGTGGCGTGGTCCGCGGAGCAGCCGATCGCGTTCAGCCTCGACCGGAGCGACGTGACGGCCGGCGCCAAGGTCACGGGAGTCGTCTCCGTCGTGGCCGAGAGCGAGGAGCGCGTGGTCCGGATCGAGCGGGCGATGCCGGAGGGCTGGGTCCACGTCGGTAGCGCGGTCCTTCCCGCGGGCGCCACCGAGGTGCTGGTGCCGGTGCCGACCGGCTACTACAGCAGCTACTCCTACCGGGTCTCCACGACCTCGGAGCAGGCACTGGTGACCAGCTCGGAGCAGACGCTGGACGTCGGGCCCGCCTTCGTGCCGGCCGGCCCGCCCGGAGACTGGGCCGCCTGGGCGGTCGAGCAGCGCTGGGACCCCTGCGTGGGGCCCATCCGCTACGTCGTCAACGCCGGGCAGGCCTGGCCGCGCGCGTTGGCCGAGACCCGCGAGGCGTTGCGCCGGATCACCCGCGCGACCGGGCTGCGGTTCCTCGCAGTGGGCTCCACGCGCGTGGTGCCCAAGGGCAGGCAGATCCAGCGGCTGCCGAACGGCGCCGACCTGGTCATCGCCTGGCTGCGCCGTGGCCAGACGCCGCTTCTCAGCGGCGGCCACCTCGGTCGGACGAGCTCCTTCCACGACGGCGAAGGGCGGACCACGCACGCGCAGGTGGCGATCCGCCGCAACGCCGACCGCTACCTCAAGCCCGGGTTCGGCGCCGCCCCCCGGCGCGGTTCCCTGCTGATGCACGAGCTCACGCACGTCGTCGGGCTGGACCACGCCCGGAGCAGCTCCCAGATCATGTACCCCGACGTCAGCGCGGTGGCGTCGCAGTTCGGGAGCGGCGACCTGAGGGGCCTGGCCCACGTCGGCGCCCAGCGGGGCTGCGTGTTCACGGCTGCGTGACCGGCCGCTCCGACCTCAGGAGCTCCAGCACCAGCCTGAGGGGTGGCCAGCGCTCGCGCCCGCGGCGGGTCACGGCGTACGCGCGCAGGACGACGCCCGGGTCGCGCAGCGGCAGCACCCGGACGCCGGGCTGACACTGCCGGGACCGGGGGAGGAGGCCGACACCGAGGCCGGCCACGATCAGGTCCTCGACGAGGTCGAGGCTGTCGATCTGGTGCGCGATGCCGGGCGTGAAGCCGGCGAGCGAGGCGAGGGTGCGCACCGCGTCCTCGTCGGCGGTGTTGCGGGAGTTGACGATCCACGGGTGGCCGGCGAACGCGGCGAAGACGGTCGCGGCGTCACCGCGAGGAGGCCGCCCCCGGGCGGGGACGCCGAGCCCCCACTCGACGTCCCAGAGGTGGGTGGCGTCGAGGTCGTTGCGGAGCGCCGCGGGCGCCAGGTTGTAGTCGTAGGTCAGGGCGAGGTCGACGTCGTCGGCGGCCAGCAGGTCGAAGGCCTCGATCGGTTCGTACTCATGGACGTGCACCTGGAGGTGGGGGTGCGACGCGGCGAGCGTGTCGACGACCGGCAGCAAGGAGCGCCGTACGGCGGTCGCGAACCCGGCGACGCGGACGGTGCCCGTGGGCTCGGCATCGGGGTCGAGATCGAGCCGCGCCGCCTCGACCGCGGCCAGGATCGTGACGGCGTGGTCGGCCAGGCGCCGCCCCGCGGGCGTGAGCCGGACCCGGCGGCCGTCGGGTTCCACCAGCGGCGTGCCCGCCTCGCGGGCGAGGGCCGCGAGCTGCTGGGACACCGTGGACGTGGTGTAGCCCAGCTCCTCGGCCACCTCACGCATCGAGCCGAGGCGGGAGAGCTCGAGCAGCAGCCGGAGGCGCCTGACGTCCATCGGACGAGTGTCCATGAATCATGAACGATATGTCCACGATCCTCACGTGGACGCGAACGTTGCGTGGCGGTCTACTGGAGCCATGAACGCCCGCGCCGGAGCCTCGATGGCGGTCGTCTCGATGCTGTGCGTGCAGCTCGGGCTGGCCGTGTCGGTGGGTCTGATCGACGACATCGGCGCCGAGGGCGCGGCCTGGCTGCGGCTGTCGTGGGCGGGCGTGATCGTCCTGGCGGTCGTGCGGCCGCGGCGCGACGACTTCACCCGCCGCTCGTTCTGGACCTGCGTGGCGCTCGGCGTGGTCACCGCGAGCGTCACCATGCTGTTCATGGCGGCGCTCGACCGGCTGCCGCTGGGCACGGCGAGCGCGCTGGAGTTCCTGGGTCCGCTGGGCGTCGCGATCACGCGCGGGCACGGCGGTCGCAAGATCTGGCCGGCCCTCGCCGCGGTGGGCGTGCTGCTGCTCACCCAGCCGTGGAGCGGCGCGGCCGACCCCGTGGGGGTGGCCTTCGCGCTGGGCGCGGCGTGCTGCTGGGCGGCGTACATCCTGCTCACGCAGCGCGTGGGCGACGAGGTGCTCGGCATCAAGGGGCTCGCCGTCTCGATGCCCGTGGCCGGGCTGGTCGCGACCGCGGTCGCCGGGCCGTCGACGTTCGGCCACCTGACCCCCGAGCTGCTCCTGATCGGCGTCGGCCTGGCGATCCTGCTGCCGGTGGTGCCGTTCACCCTCGAGCTGCTGGCGCTGCGCCGGCTCACGACCTCGGCGTTCGGGACCCTGATGAGCCTGGAGCCGGCGTTCGCCCTGGCGATCGGCTTCATCGCCCTGAGCCAGGAGCCGGGCTGGCTCGCGGTCGCGGGCGTGCTGTTCGTCGTGGCCGCCGGGATCGGCGCCGAGCGCACCGGCGCCCGCACCGCGCCGCCGGTGCTCGTCGCGGCTTAGCCTCGACCCGCCGATGAGGTCCGGGGGGGATTCAGGCCATTCAACGGTTCCCAGAACCTTGATCGTGACACGATCCAAGAGTGACGACTTCCGTCAAGCTCCTGGTCGCGGTGATCGGTTTGCTGGTTCTGACGCTCGTCGCTGGCGCGCTCGTGGCGACGGTCCTGCTCACGCGCGACGAGAAGGGCCAGGAGCCGTCTGGGGACGCCGACGTGGTCGTGCTGGAACCGGCTGCTGTGGAGGTTCCCGACCCGTTCACGGACTCGGTCGCCGTGGCCGAGCAACCGATCATGGTCGACCCGGAGCCGACGGCCGAGGCGACCGCTGCTCCCGAAGGCAGCACCGGCGCAGGCGGCGGTGTGGTCCGCGGCTCGGCGCCCGGGCTGTACGGCGGAACCCAGGACCAGCAGGCCTGTGACCAGGACCAGATGGTGGAGTTCCTCGAGGACGACCAGGACAAGGCCGAGGCCTGGGCAAAGGCCCAGGACATCGAGACCGACGAGATCCCCGAGTTCATCGACGGGCTCACGCCGGTGGTGCTGCGTCGCGACACCAGGGTGGTCAACCACGGCTACTACGACGGCAGGGCCAACCCCTACGCCGCGGTCCTGCAAGCCGGCACGGCGGTCCTGGTCGATGAGTACGGCATTCCACGGGCCAAGTGCAGCTGCGGCAACCCGTTGGGGGAGGCGCGCCCGGTGACCACGGCGACGCGCTACCGCGGCAACAAGTGGCTCGGGTTCGACCCTGAGCGGGTGGTCGTGGTCAAGGTCGACGTGAAGGTATCCGTGATCGTGCTCGTCGATCCGGGCGGCCAGCCCTTCGGCCGGCCGGTCGGCACCTCCGGGTCCGAGGACACCGAAGCCACCGGCGGTGACGTCGGCAGTGGCGACGGCGAGACCGGTGGGACGTCGGAGGGAACGGCTGCGCCGAAGCTCGACGAGATCGCCAGCATCGCGGGGGTGTCCAACGGGCCTACCGCACCGTCCGTGCTGACCCTCCCCGCGGCTCGCGTCACCGCGATCGCGACCTACCACTGGAACAACCAGCAGGGTGCGGCGCCGGGGACGATCGCGCTACGTGGGGAGGATGGCACGCTCTACGGGCCGTTCCGCGCCACCGGGTCCCCTGGCCAAGGTGGGGTGCCCAACGCCTACTGGACCGCGATCACCAACTTCCAGGTTCCCGCCGGGCGCTACACCGTGGTCGACTCCAGCCCGGACACCTGGGCATGGGCGCCGGACACCGGCGGCCGGGGCATGGTCACCGTCTGGGGCGTCGCCGAAGGTGCGCCCGAGCAGGACGGAGACCGCGGTGAGGAGGCGAAGCAGGCGCTCACTTCTCGATTCTGCAACGGATTCTCCGAGTACATCACCTGGGTGCGCGCCCGAGAGACCGATATCGAGCTGTACCGCGTGGAGGTGCACATCGAGCTCGACTCCGGCGAGTGGACGGCGAAGTTCGACGTCGACTTCGCCACCGAGTTCGGGCCGGAGATCCGCCCGGTCAATGACGAGTCAGGCGATCTGTTGTGTGGCTGACCTAGAGCCCGGCCGCCTTCTCCAGGTTGCCTAGCTCGTCGTCGAGGTGGGTGAGCAGGCGCTGCAGGTGGGGGACGGTACGACGGCAGCCGGTGAGACCGAACGCCATGTTGCCGTCGTACGACGTGCAGGTGATGTTGAGGGCCATCCCGTTGATCGGGATCGACAGCGGGTAGGTGCCGAGCAGCTGCGCGCCGTTCCAGTAGTGGGTGGTGCGCGGGCCGGGCACGTTGCTGATGATCAGGTTGTAGGGCGGCCGGACGATGCCCTGCATCCGCAGCAGCGGGGTCAGGATCGCCGGTGCCTGGCCGATCGCGCTCATCGCCAGGATCTGCATCGGCGTCATCGACGAGAGCGCCTCCTTGCCGGCCTTCATCGACCGGTGGATCGCCGAGAGGCGCCGGGCCGGGTCGGCGAGGTCGGTCGCGAGCTGGACCATCACCGCACCGACGGCGTTGCCGCCATCGGCGGAGGCGATCTGGGACTGCTTGGCGTTGAGGCCGACCGGCACCATCGCGACCAGCGGGGCGTCGGGCAGCGCGTCGAGCTCGCTGAGGTAGGTGCGCACGGCGCCGCTGCACATCGCCATCACCACGTCGTTGATGGTCGTCCCGGTGGCCTTGCCGATCCCGCGCAGCCGCTCCACCGGCCAGTCCTGCGCCGCGAACCGGCGCGACCCGGTGATCGGCTGGTTGAAGATCGTGCGCGGGGCGTAGAGCGACAGCGCCGACGTCTCGTTGCGCAGGCCCTTGCTGATCGTCTTGACCAGCGCGCCGGGCATGCCGGCGGCCTCGGCAGTGATTCCCATCGCCGTACGCAGCGCCTGGACGGGTACGTCGGCCAGGTTGGTCTCGGCGCGCTCGAGCTCGCGGCTGGAGCGTGCCGTCGGACCCGACGACTGGGGGGCGCCCCACGGTGCGGGCATGTTGCGCTTGTCGGGGTCGGTCGACAGCACGCTCGCCATCAGCCGCATCGCCGAGACACCGTCGACCAGCGCGTGGTGGGTCTTGGTGTACATCGCGACCCGGCCGTCGCGCAGCCCCTCGATGACGTGGGCCTCCCACAACGGACGCTCGCGCGCGAGCCGCGTGCCGTGCAGCCGGGAGCACAGCTCGAGGAGCTCGCGGACCCGCCCGGGCTTGGGCAGCGCGCTGTGCCGTACGTGGTGCTCGATGTCGAACTGCTCGTCGGGCTTCCACACGTACTGTCCCGCGGTGCGCACCGACCGGTAGGGCCGCTTGAGGAAGAGCGGCGCGATCTCGTCCTCGTGGCGCATCTCCTCGAACATCTCCCGCACATAGCTGCGGCCCGCGCCCTCGGGCTTCTTGAACAGCTGGAGGCCGCCCACATGCATCGGCATGCTGCGGTTCTCCGCCAGCAGGAACGCGGCAGAGGTGGGATCGAGGGGAGTGACCACGGGGAGCACCTTTCGTAGGTGCGCATCCTTGCCCGCGGTGACGGACGCCACAAGGTGACTCCCCGATTGCCCAAGGAGTGAACGGCGGATGAGGGTTCTCCCTCGACTTCGTGGCCAGTACGGCGTGCCCCTTGCGGGCGACGTGCGGGGGGCGGATCCTCAGGGCATCCGCCACGTCTCTCGGGAGAAGCCATGCTGCGTCGTACCGTTCTGCTCCTACTCGCGCCGTTCCTCGCCGTCGGGCTGGTGGCGGTTCCGACGCCGGCGTTCGCCGACAGCTACTCCGCACCGCTGACCACCGCGGTCGCCGACCTGTCGGTCGCCAGCGAGGTCCGCACCGGCTACGCGCGCAGCCTCTTCCCGCACTGGATCGACGCGGACGGCGACGGCTGCAGCACCCGCAACGAGGTGCTGATCAGCGAGGCCGACGACCCGGTCACGGTCGGCAGCGGCTGCTCGCTGTCGGGAGGGCGCTGGTTCTCCTACTACGACCGGGTCTCGTGGACCAACCCGAGCGACATCGACATCGACCACATGGTGCCGCTGGCCGAGGCCTGGGACTCCGGC
This sequence comes from Nocardioides sp., assembly GCA_041662925.1. Taxonomy (GTDB): domain Bacteria; phylum Actinomycetota; class Actinomycetes; order Propionibacteriales; family Nocardioidaceae; genus Nocardioides. The sequence continues at coordinate 6,418 of JBAZRQ010000037.1, forward strand.
GCCCGCTCGTGGTCCACCGCCACCCGGCAGGCCTTCGCCAACGACCTCGGTGACTCGCGCTCGCTGGTCGGCGTCACCGACAACGTCAACCAGTCCAAGGGCGACCAGGACCCGGCCGAGTGGCTGCCGACCTACGACGAGTGCCGCTACCTGCGCGAGTGGGTCGCGGTGAAGCACCGCTGGCGGCTGACGGTCGACAGCGGCGAGAAGTCGGCGCTCTCCTCCCTCGCGTCCGGGTGCACCAACTCCACGATCACGGTCACCCTGGCCCGATAGTCCACACAGGGCAGGCCTCAGGTCGCCCTGTCCACAGCGAGGTTTCACGAGGCTGCGATCTGTCCCTCGTCGCTCCTAGCGTCCTCGCCATGAAAACACTCATCTCAGTCCTGTCCGCACCCACCGCCTTGGTCATCGGCCTGCTCTGCGCTCCTGCGCTCGCATCCGGTGGCACCACCGACCCAGCCTTCGAACCTGCCTACGAGCCGCCGCCCAAGACGATCGTCGAGGTCGAGGGCGACAAGGCCAACGGCTTCGGCATCCACTACTACGACGGCACCTCGATCTTCCCGCCCACCGACTCCGAGGCCTACGCCGAGTGCGGCGAGTACGACCGCTACGTCGACCGCGTGCGCTGCCGCACCGAGGTCCGCGTCTGGTACCGCGACCTGGGCGACCTGAAGCGGTCGATCGCCTACGCGAGGACCCAGTGATCCAGTGAGACGATGCGCCTATGGAGGCGCGCCCGCTCGACCGCATCTGGACCCGCGGGCGGTCGTCCCTGGGTGAGCGGCTGACCAGGCTCGGCTCCAAGCGCTGGCAGATCGCGCAGTGTGCGCTGGCGGCCGGCGTGGCGTGGTTCATCGCCGCCGACCTGCTCGGTCACGACACGCCGTTCTTCGCGCCGATCGCGGCGGTGGTCAGCCTCGGTACGTCCTACGGGCAGCGGCTCCGGCGGGTCGCCGAGGTCACCCTGGGCGTCGCGATCGGGGTGTTCGTCGCCGACCTGCTGGTGATCCAGCTCGGCTCGGGCGCGTGGCAGCTGGTGCTGATCGTCGGGCTGGCGATGACGGTGGCGTTCCTGCTGGACGGCGGACAGCTCTTCGTCACCCAGGCGGCGGTGCAGTCCATCGTGGTGAGCACGCTCCTGCCGGACCCGGGAGCGGCGCTGACCCGGTGGACCGACGCGCTGATCGGTGGCGCCGTCGCGCTGGTCGCGGCCACCGTGGCGCCGGCGGCACCGCTGCGGCGCCCGCGTGAGCAGGCGGCGAAGGTGATGGAGAAGGTCGCCGAGCTGCTGCGTGCGGCGGGGGAGGTGATGGTCGACGGGGAGGCCGAGCGCGGGCTCGAGCTGTTGGCGCACGCCCGCTCGACCGACCACCTGATCCAGGAGCTCCAGTCGGCGGCCGACGAGGGCATGTCGGTGGTGGCGTCCTCGCCGTTCCGGGTGCGCCACAAGGGCAACCTGCGGCGGATGAGCGACCTGGTCGACCCGCTCGACCGGGCGCTGCGCAGCACCCGGGTGCTCGTGCGGCAGACCGCGGTCACGGCCTACTACCGCCGGGCGGTCCCGCACGCCTACTCACTGCTCGCCGCCGACCTCGCCGCCGCCGCCGACCTCGTGGCGCAGGAGCTCGCCGCCGACCGGATGGCGGTGACGGCCCGCCCGGCGATCCTGGCCGTGGGCCAGGCCACCGGCCACGTGGAGCGTTCCGACGTCCTCGCCGCCGAGGTGATCTTGGCCCAGCTCCGCTCGATCGTGGTCGACCTCCTGCTGCTCACCGGCATGAGCCCGATGGAGTCCTCCGACGCGCTGCCGCCGCCCCCGAGATGAGGCCCGAGATGAGCTGGGTCCTGCACGTCGACCTCGACCAGTTCATCGCCGCGGTCGAGGTGCTCCGGCGCCCCGAGCTGGCCGGCCTCCCGGTGGTGGTGGGCGGGCGCGGCGACCCGACCGAGCGCGGGGTGGTGTCGACGGCGTCCTACGAGGCGCGCGAGTACGGCGTCGGCTCGGGCATGCCGCTGCGTCTCGCCCAGCGCAAGTGCCCCGACGCGGTGTTCCTCCCGGTCGACGGTCCGGCGTACGACGCCGCGTCGGTCGTCGTGATGGAGACGCTCCGCGCGCTGGAGTGGGACGGCGCACCCGTCGATGTCGAGGTGCTCGGCTGGGACGAGGCGTTCATCGCCGCCCGCGAGCAGCGCGACGACCCGGTGGCGTTCGCCGACCACATCCGGACGCGGGTGCTCGAGGCGACCGACCTCCACTGCTCGGTGGGCATCGGCAACAACAAGCTCCAGGCGAAGATCGCCACCGACTTCGGCAAGCCCCGCGGGGTCTACACGATCACCGACGACACCTGGTCCGCCGAGATGGGCGACCGGCCGACGCGGGCCCTGTGGGGGATCGGCTCCCAGACGTCGAAGAAGCTCGCGGCGCTCGACATCCACACCGTCCGCGACCTCGCCGAGTCCGACGTACGCGTGCTCGCGGCGGAGCTCGGTCCCACGATGGGGCCGTGGTTCCACCGGCTGGGGCGGGGCGTCGACTCCAGTCCGGTCGACCCGACGCCCTACGTGCCGCGCGCCCACGGCCGCGAGGAGACCTTCCAGAGCGACCTCGAGGTGTGGACCGACGTCGAGGACGCGGCCCGCCGCCTCACCCGCCGGGTGGTCGCTGACATCGACGCCGAGGGACGACCCGCCGCCCGGGTCGGCATCAAGGTGCGGTTCCGGCCGTTCTTCACCGTCACCCGCAGCCTCACCCTTCTGGCGCCGAGCAACGACCCCGACGTCCTGGCCGCGGCCGCGGTCGAGCTGCTCGGACGGGTCGACCACGACCGACCGGTCCGGCTGCTCGGGGTCCGCCTCGAGATGACCGAGCCGGAGGGGGGCTACTAAGAACCCC
>JBAZRQ010000038.1:0-9211 GCA_041662925.1 Nocardioides sp.
CCACCGGCTGCTGGGGCTGACCACGCTGCGCATCGGGACCGGGATCGCCGCCCCCGGCGAGGACAACGAGCTCGACCTCGACGGCCTGCCCACCGAGCGGGCCCGCGCGCTGCGCGCCGACCTGCTCCACGCCGCGCCCATCGCGGGCGGCGACCCGGACGCCGGCTCCGCGCCCGAGCCCGCCGTGCTCACCCTCGACCTGGCCTGGCTGCGGTTCGCACCACTGACCAGCAGCGGCGTGGTCGTGACCGCCGGTCTCGTCGGTGCGGCGGCACAGGTCCTCAGCACCGCCGGTGAGGGCGTCGAGGTGGACAGCCGGTCGTGGGACCTCGGGGTGCCGGGCTGGACCGTGCTGGCCCTCGGGGCCCTCGTCGTCGTGGTGCTGGTCAGCGCGGTGTCGGTGGCCGGCTACCTGGTCACCAACTGGGGATTCTCGCTCTCGCGCGGCCGAGGCGCCTGGCACCTGCGCCGTGGCCTGGTCACCACGCGTGAGACCAGCCTCGACGAGAGCCGGGTGGCCGGGGTCACGGTCTCCGAGCCCCTGGGCCTGCGGCTCGCCGGCGGCGGGCGGCTCAGCGCCATCGTCACGGGGCTCGGCTCGGGCCAGGGTGGCAGCTCCATCCTGGTCCCGCCCGCTCCGCGTGACGTCCTCGAGCGGGTCGCGGGCGTGGTGCTCGGCAACGACGCCCCCGTCCATGCCCCACTGACCGGGCACGGGCCGGCCGCCCAGCGCCGGCGCTGGACCCGCGCGGTGGGCGGGAGCCTGGTGCTGGCGGGGTTGGTGGCGGTCGGGGTGGTCCTCGCCGGCGGTGGCTGGTGGGCGGTCATGGGGCTCGGCCTGCCGCTACTGGCCCTGCCCCTGGCCGCCGACCGCGTCCGGTCGCTCGGTCACACCCTCTCCGACGGCTACGTCGTGGCTCGCTCCGGCAGCCTCGCCCGCCGCCGCGACCACCTCGACGTCGACGACGTCATCGGCTGGAACCTGCGCGCCACCTGGTTCCAGCGCCGGGTCGGGCTGACCTCGCTGGTCGCCACCACCGCCGGCGGGCGCCAGTCGGTGACGATCCTCGACGTACCGGAGCCGCTCGCCGTCGCGCTGGCCGACGCCACGCTGCCGCACGTCGTACGCCAGTTCCTCGCCTGACACCTCAGTCGCACACCCCGACCTCGATGCTGACGCAGGTGTCGTTGCCGCCGCCCGGGTGGGCCTCGTCGGTGCCGGCGCCGCCGTCGAGCAGGTCGTCGAAGGCCGAGCCCCAGAGCTCGTCGTCGCCGCCGAGCGTGAACATCTGGATCGGCCCGGCGGACAGCGCGACCACGCGGTCGGGGAGGTGGGCGCCGCGGTAGGTCCAGGCCGAGCCACCGGTCAGGTCGTAGGAGGTGAAGCGTCGTACGACGGCGTTCAGCGTCTCGGTCGTCAGCGTCCCCTCGCGACGGTCGAGGGTGAGGTGGTGGTCGACGCCGCTCGCGTCGAGCACCACCGAGTTGTTGCCCGTCCCGCCGTCGAGGTGCAGCCAGCCTCCCTGGCCGACGGTCGCGTTGATCTGGTCGCCGCCGTTGTCGCCCCACACGGTCACCGGGTCGGGGCTGTCGGTGAGTGCGAAGTCAGCGCCGTCGCCGAGCCGGATGATGTCGGACCCCGCGTAGGACGAGACGGTGTCGGAACCGTCGCCGGTCCAGACCTGGTCCGCGTCCCCGACGGTGTGGTCCACGCGCTGGCCCTCGGCGAACACCTCGTCGTCGCCCGCTCCGGTGTGGATCCGTTCGCTCCCGGCGCCGCCGACGACCTTGACGTCGCCCAGGAGGCGGCTCGCCTCGATCCGGTCGCCGTACGCGGACCCGACGATCGTGAGCCGGTCGGCCTCCACGATCCGGTCGTTCCCCTCACCGCCCGTGGCCAGCCACGTGTCCGCCCCGAGCTTGACCACGACCCTCGACCTCGCCTCGTCATAGGCGATCGTGTTGGGGAAGTTGCCCGTGTCCTCGGTGACGAAGAAGCCCACGTCGAGCAGGTCGTCGCCCGGCCCGCCGCGCAGGGTGTCGCCGGCGATGCCCGGCCCGCCCTGGTCGGCGTACACCCGGTCGCCCTCGCCGTGGAGCCGGTCGTTGCCGGGCCCGCCCCACAGCCGGTCGGCGCCCTTGCCGGCGCACACGAGGTCGTTGCCGCCGCCGGCCCGGATCCGGTCGTTGCCGCCGCGCGCGACGATCACGTCGCGTCCGCGCGTCCCGACGAGGAGCTCGGAGGCGTTGGTTCCGACGATCGTGGCCACCTGCCCGTGGCACCGGGGCGGGGCCGCAGCGGTCGCTGTGGGCGCGCTGGTCACGGTCAGTGCGGCCGTTGCGAGAGCCAGGAGCAGGGGTGCGGTGTGGCGGGCTCGGTTCATGTCCATGTCCAGTACGACGCTCGTCGCCGCCGGTTGGTTCGCGACCCTTATAGCGTGGCGCCATGTTCTCCAAGGTTCTGGTGGCCAACCGTGGCGAGATCGCCATCCGGGCGTTCCGCGCCGCCTACGAGGTCGGCGCCCGCACGGTCGCCGTCTTCCCGCACGAGGACCGCTGGTCCGAGCACCGGCTGAAGGCCGACGAGGCCTACGAGATCGGGGAGCGCGGGCACCCGGTCCGGGCCTACCTCGACCCCGACGCGATCGTGGCGGTCGCGGTGAAGGCCGGCGCCGACGCGGTCTACCCGGGCTACGGCTTCCTCTCGGAGAACCCCGCCCTCGCCGAGGCCTGCGCCAACGCCGGGATCACGTTCGTCGGACCGACCTCCGACGTGCTGACCCTGACCGGCAACAAGGCCCGCGCGATCGCCGCGGCCAAGGCGGCCGGCGTACCGACCCTGGCCAGCGTCGAGCCCTCGACCGACGTCGACGTGCTGGTCGAGTCCTCGAAGGACCTGCCCTACCCGCTGTTCGTGAAGGCCGTCGCCGGCGGTGGCGGGCGCGGCATGCGCCGCGTCGACGACCCCCAGGACCTCCGCGAGGCGGTGGAGACCTGCATGCGTGAGGGCGAGGGCGCGTTCGGCGACCCGACGGTGTTCATCGAGCAGGCCGTGGTGGAGCCGCGCCACATCGAGGTCCAGATCCTCGCTGATGCCGAGGGCAACGTGATCCACCTCTTCGAGCGCGACTGCTCGGTGCAGCGGCGCCACCAGAAGGTCATCGAGATCGCGCCCGCGCCCAACCTCGACCCGGAGCTGCGGGAGAGGATGTGCGCCGACGCGGTGCGCTTCGCCACCGAGATCGGCTACCGCAACGCCGGCACCGTGGAGTTCCTGCTCGACCCGCACGGCAACTATGTCTTCATCGAGATGAACCCCCGCATCCAGGTCGAGCACACCGTGACCGAGGAGGTCACCGACGTCGACCTCGTCCAGGCGCAGCTGCGGATCGCCGCCGGAGAGACGCTCGCCGACCTCGGGCTCTCCCAGGACTCGATCAAGCTCCGTGGCGCCGCCCTGCAGTGCCGGATCACCACCGAGGACCCCGCCAACAACTTCCGCCCCGACACCGGCGTGATCACGACCTACCGCTCCCCCGGTGGCGGCGGCGTCCGCCTCGACGGCGGTACGACGTACACCGGCGCCGAGGTCTCGGCGCACTTCGACTCGATGCTGGCCAAGCTCACCTGCCGCGGGCGCACGTTCGACCTGGCCGTGCAGAAGGCCCAGCGGGCGGTGGCGGAGTTCCGGATCCGGGGCGTCTCCACCAACATCGCGTTCCTGCAGGCGGTGCTGGCCGACCCCGACTTCGCGAGCGGCCACATCACCACGTCGTTCATCGAGACCCACCCGCAGCTGCTCCAGGCCCGCGCCAGCGGTGACCGCGGCACCAAGCTGCTGACCTACCTCGCCGACGTCACCGTCAACCAGCCGCACGGCGCGGCCCCGGTCACCCTCGACCCCGCCACCAAGCTGCCCGACGTCAACCTCGGCGTGCCCGCCCCCGACGGCACCCGCCAGCAGCTGCTGGCGCTCGGCCCGGAGGCGTTCGCCCGGGCGCTGCGCGCGCAGAACACGGTCGCGGTCACCGACACGACCTTCCGCGACGCCCACCAGTCGCTGCTCGCCACCCGGGTGCGCACCAAGGACCTGCTCGCGGTCGCCGGCCACGTGGCGCGGACGACCCCCGAGCTGTGGTCCGTCGAGGCGTGGGGAGGAGCGACGTACGACGTGGCGCTGCGGTTCCTGTCCGAGGACCCGTGGGAGCGGCTCGCCGCGGTCCGGCAGGCGATCCCCAACATCTGCGTGCAGATGCTGCTGCGCGGGCGCAACACGGTCGGCTACACGCCCTACCCCACCGAGGTCACCAACGCGTTCGTCGAGGAGGCCGCGGCCACCGGGATCGACGTCTTCCGGATCTTCGACGCCCTCAACGACGTCGAGCAGATGCGGCCGGCGATCGACGCGGTCCGGGCCACCGGCACGACCGTCGCCGAGGTCGCGCTCTGCTACACCGGCGACCTGTCCGACCCGGGCGAGCGGCTCTACACGCTCGACTACTACCTGAAGCTGGCCGAGCGGATCGTCGAGGCCGGGGCCCACGTCATCGCGATCAAGGACATGGCCGGGCTGCTGCGCGCTCCCGCGGCGCGGACCCTGGTCACCGCCCTGCGCAGCGAGTTCGACCTGCCAGTGCACCTGCACACCCACGACACCGCGGGTGGCCAGCTGGGCACCCTGCTCGCCGCGATCGACGCCGGGGTCGACGCCGTCGACGCCGCGACCGCCTCGATGGCCGGCACGACGTCGCAGCCGCCGCTGTCGGCGCTGGTGTCAGCGACCGACCACTCCGACCGCGAGACCGGCCTGTCGCTGGCCGCGGTCAACGCGCTCGAGCCCTACTGGGAGGCCACCCGCCGCGTTTACGCGCCGTTCGAGTCGGGCCTGCCCGCGCCGACCGGCCGCGTCTACCGCCACGAGATCCCCGGCGGCCAGCTCTCCAACCTGCGCCAGCAGGCGATCGCGCTCGGCCTGGGCGAGAGGTTCGAGGAGGTCGAGGACATGTACGCCGCGGCCAACGACATCCTCGGCAACATCGTGAAGGTCACGCCGTCGTCCAAGGTCGTCGGCGACCTCGCCCTGTCGCTGGTGGGCATCGGCGCCGACCCGGCCGAGTTCGCGTCGGACCCGGGACGCTTCGACATCCCCGACTCCGTGATCGGCTTCCTCAACGGCGAGCTCGGCGACCCTCCGGGAGGCTGGCCCGAGCCGTTCCGCACCAAGGCGCTCGAGGGCCGCAGCTGGACGCCGCCCGCCGAGGAGCTCACGGCCGAGCAGGCCGCCGGCCTGGCCGGCGCGCAGCCGACCCGCCGGCAGACGCTCAACGAGCTGCTCTTCCCCGGCCCGACCAGGGACTTCGCCGAGGCCCGCCAGACCTATGGCGACGTCTCCGTGCTGCCGACCCTCGACTACCTCTACGGGCTGCGCCAGGGCGAGGAGCACGAGGTCGAGATCGACGAGGGCAAGACCCTGCTGCTCGGTCTCCAGGCCATCGGCGAGCCCGACGAGCGCGGCTACCGCAGCGTGATGGCGACGATCAACGGCCAGATGCGCCCGATCAGCATCCGCGACAAGTCCGTCGCCTCCGAGGTGGCCGCCGCCGAGAAGGCCGACCCCGCCAAGCCCGGCCACGTCGCCGCGCCGTTCCAGGGTGCGGTCACGATCGCGGTCTCCGAGGGCGACCCGGTCAAGGCCGGCGACACGGTCGCCACGATCGAGGCGATGAAGATGGAGGCCTCGATCACCGCACCCATGGACGGCACCGTCGAACGGCTCGCGCTGTCCGGGACGCAGGCGGTCGAGGGCGGCGACCTGGTGCTGGTGCTCGGCTAAGACCCCGGCCCTGGTTGCCGATGCGGCGTGGATTTCGGTCGTTGACATCGGTGGGTGAACACCTGAGACTACGACGACCTCAACCGGGCTCTTGATGAAGAAATGAGCAGAAATGCGACAGGTACGTCTCGGGATATTCCTCGCAGTATCCGTGTTCTTGTTAGCACTACTACCAGCGGCGAGCGCCAATGCCCTGGCGGCGCCCATCGACGGCAACTGCTACGGGACCTTCGTAACACCCGGCAAGCCGACCAACGCTGACTGGGACAACGGGCAGAACCTCAAACTGTGGAACTGCACTGGCAAGGACGTGTTCGCCAACGTCATCTGTCACCCGTACCCCACGTTCGAGGACGACAACGTCTGCTGGTCCTATCGCGTCAAGGCGAACACCTACCAGACGGTAGACGTTCCGTGGAACCGTCAGGTCCACGCGGTGAAGTGGTACTGAGCCAGGCTGACAACGTCTCCCGCTGTCGGGCGAACACACGTTGAACGACGAAGCTCCGTCTCCTTCGGGAGGCGGAGCTTTGTCATGTCGAGCTTCCGACCGGTTCGCACCAAGGCACGGCAGGTTCAGGAGCGCAGTGCCACGGGCTCCCCGAGGTAGCGCTGCAGGCTCCGGCGTACGTCGTCGGAGTGCTGCCAGGACGACTGGGTGTTGTGGTCCCACAGCACCAGCGCGGTCTCGGCGACGACGGCCGGCTCGTGGCCGGGCTCGACTCGCACCTCGGTCGCGACGCTGAACGACGACCGGCCGATCCGGCTGACCCAGATCCGCACCAGGAACGGCTGGAACGGCGCGAACCGCATCTCGGCGTGGTAGTCGACGCGCTGCGACCCGACCAGCTCCACGACCCCGCTCGGGAGGTCGGCGAGCAGTCCCGGCGTCGTACCGTCGCCGTCCTCGGCCGGGAGCCGGGCGAACCGCAGGAACTGGATCCGCGCCTCGTCGATCACCCGGATCGCCTCGACGTTGTCGACGTGCCCGCCGAGGTTGACGTCGCGGTAGCGCGCCTGGATCTCGCAGTCGAACACCTCAGCCATGCGCTCATCGTCGCAGCCCGGCTTGGCCCCGCGACCGTAGGGCTGGGCGGCAGCTCTTGTAACTCAGTGTTCGGTTCGCTTGCACGGTGACCAGTCACCCACCTAGTGGACCGAACACTGAGTTACATGGGTCGCTTCGTGACGCGAAACGTCAGCCACGTGGAGCGCAGCCCGAGGACGGAGCGGAACGTGTCACCGGAGACGACCACGCTCCCCTTGGTGCCGGTGACGGTGAGCGAGGCGACCCGGCCGCCCCACTCGCCGTTGCCGTCGCGCCGGGTGACGGTCAGGCCGGTGAGGTTGCCGACCTTCGGCCAGGCGCGCTCGAGGGCGGTGTCGGGGAGGCGGGTCGTCCAGTCGTGGACGGGGTTGCCGGCCCAGTCGTCGTAGGGGTCCTCGATCGCGGCGAGGTAGGGCACCGAGCCGGCCGAGGTCCAGCCGCCGCTGCTCGACGCGAACTGGGTGAAGGCCGCGGTGCCGCCGTGGGTCAGGATCTGGCGCGCCGTCGCTTCGAGCGCCGCGTTGGAGGCGGGATGCTCGGCGTCGTAGCCGCCGTACACCTGGCACGACGTGGTGTCGCACAGGCGCCCGTCGGTGCGGTGCTCTCGTTCGTACGACGCGTACGTGCGGGCCGCGACCGCCTGGGCGCGCACGGCCTCGGTGCTCCACGAAGCCGGGATCTCCAGCGGCACCACGCCCTTGAGGTAGCTGTCCATCGCGAGGTCGTTGACCGTGTCGCGTGCGGCGGAGCCGGGCGCGACGGCGACGGCGCGCAGCCGGCCGCGGTAGGCGCTTTCACCGCTCGGCGTGACCAGGGTGATCGGGGCGCCGCCGGCGTAGAGCTCTCCCTCGCCGCGCAGGTCGCGCCAGCGCCGCCAGTGGTCGGTCTTGAACGACACCCGGTTGAGGCCGTTGGGCGCCACGGCGACCCGCCAGCGGCTGGCTCCCTTGTCGGGCAGCACGACCGGGTCTCCCCCGGCGGTGTCGCGGATGCTCAGCCCGGGCCGGGTGACGACGACGAGGTCGTCGCTGGTGTCGGCGCTGATCACGACCGAGACCCGGCCGGACGAGCGGCCCCACTCGGTGCCCGGGTAGTAGAAGCCCAGGATCTGGCGGTGCGTGAGCCCGCTCCGGGCCGCCCCCTCGGCGCCGTACTGCGACATCCCGTGACCGTGCCCGTAGCCGTGCCCGGAGATCGAGACCCAGGCGGTGGTGGGCACCCGCCAGGTGTCGCCCGCGGCCTCGGCGGAGGCGGGCAGGCCGACGAGGGCGAGCCCGGCGAGGGCGGTGACGAGCCGCGAGGGGAGGCGCATGAGGACTCTCTGAGGGGCGGATGTGGCGGGAGATCACAGGTGTGACCCCACATGGCAACACGCGCCACAGCGCCCCGCAATCGGTCTGCTCGAACTACAGATCTGTAGTTCAGGACACCCGGATCGTGAACCAGGTGGAGTAGAGGCCCAGCAGGAAACGGAAGTCGTCGCCCGGCACCTCGACGGTGCCGCCGGAGCCGCGCAGCACGACGGTCCCGACCCGGCCGCCCCACTCGCCGTTGCCGTCGCGGTCGCGGGTCTCGATCGAGGCCAGGTCGCCGACCGCGGGCCAGGCCTGCTCGATCTGCGCGTCGGTCGTCGGCACCGTCCACGAGTGGTAGTCGTTGCCGGGGAAGTCGTCGTACCTGTCCCGCTTCGCCGGCAGGTAGGAGAACGCCCCGGCCGACGTCCAACCGCCGCTGCTCGCGGAGAACTGCGCGAAGATCGGGCCGCCGTTCTTGGTCAGCACCTGCCCACGCGTCGCGTCGATCGCCTGGTTGGTCCGCGGCTGCTCGTCGGTGAAACCGCCGTAGACCTGGCACTGGTCGGTGTCGCAGATCTGGTAGTGCCGCGGCGTCGAGTGCTTGCGTTCGTACGCCGCGTAGCTGCGCGCCGCGATCGCCTGCGCCCGCAGCGCCTGCGGGTGCCAGTAGGCCGGGACCTCGCGCGGCACGACGCCCTTGAGGTAGGAGTCGAGGCTCAGCACGTTGACCGTGTCGCGGTCGAGCCCGCCCTGGTCAACACTGCCGGGCGACGCGGAGCGGAGCACGCCGCGGTAGGCGCGGCTGCCACCAGGCACCAGCAGCCGGATCGGCGCCCCGCCGGCGTTGAGCTCGGCGTCACCCTTCACGGTGCGGAGCCGGTGCCACCCGGCGGTCTTGTAGTCGATCGCGCTGCGGCCACCGGTGACCGGCGTGATCCGCCACAGCTTCGCCTTCGGCCGGACGCGGGTCAGCGCGATCGGGCTACCACCCACCGGGCGCGCGGTCAGCCCGGAGCGCGCGCGCACGACCACGTC
>JBAZRQ010000039.1:0-9106 GCA_041662925.1 Nocardioides sp.
GCAGACGCCGTCACCCCACGCCGTACAGACGCCCAACAGGTCGGTGAGCCGGGGACCGCCGGTCGGTCCGGTCTCGCCAGGCAGCAGACGGCGTACGACGATCCGCTGGCCGACGACGTGCGGGCCCAGGCCATGCCGTCCGGACGGGGCATCGCCCACATGCTGGGGTTCCTGCGCGTCGGCCACGTCGGGATACTAGGCTGGCCCCGCTCTCGAACTGCCCCGGATCGACCGTCTTCAGGAGGAACCGGTGACCTACGTCATCTCCCAGCCGTGTGTCGACCTCAAGGACCGTGCGTGTGTCGACGAGTGCCCGGTGGACTGCATCTACGAGGGCAAGCGGATGCTCTACATCCACCCGGACGAGTGCGTCGACTGCGGCGCGTGTGAGCCGGTCTGCCCCGTCGAGGCGATCTTCTACGAGGACGACGTGCCGGAGCAGTGGAAGGACTACTACACCGCCAACGTCGGCTTCTTCGACGACCTCGGCTCGCCCGGTGGCGCCGCCAAGATGGGCGAGATCGACAAGGACCACCCCATCGTCGCCGCGCTGCCTCCGCAAGAGCACGACGAGTGACCTGAGTGGTTCTGCGCTCCCGACCGCTGATCTCCGCCCGGCTCCCGGACTTCCCCTGGGACCACCTCACCGAGTACGCCGCCCAGGCGCGCGCCCACGCTGACGGCATCGTCGACCTGTCGGTCGGCACCCCGGTCGACCCCACGCCCGAGGTCGTCCAGCAGGCCCTGCGCGACGCGTCGGACTCGCCGGGCTACCCGCTCACCGTCGGGCTGCCCGAGACCCGTCAGGCCTGCCTCGACTGGCTCTCGCGCCGCCACGGCGTGGTCGGCCTCGGCCTCGACCAGGTGCTGCCGGTGATCGGCTCGAAGGAGCTGATCGGGTCGATGGCCGTGCACCTGGGCCTCGGCCAGGGCGACCTGATCGTCTACCCGGCGCTGGCCTACCCGACCTACGAGGTCGGTGCGGCGCTCTCCGGCGCCCGTGCGGTCGCCACCGACTCGCTGACCTCGCTCGGGCCCGAGGTGCCGGCCCTGCTGTGGCTCAACTCGCCGTCCAACCCGACCGGCAAGGTGCTCCCGGTCGACCACCTCAAGAAGGTCGTCGACTGGTGCCGGCACCGCGGGACGATCCTGGTCTCCGACGAGTGCTACCTCGAGTGCGCGTGGGACGCCGAGCCCATCTCGGTGCTGCACCCCGACGTCTGCGGCGGCTCGACCGAGGGGATCCTCTCGGTCCACTCGCTCTCCAAGCGCTCCAACCTGGCCGGCTACCGGTGCGCCTTCGTCGCCGGCGACCCCGCCCTGGTCGGCGAGCTGCTCGCCGTACGCAAGAACCTCGGGCTGCAGATGCCCGGCCCCCAGCAGCGGGCGATGGCCGCCGCGCTCGACGACGACGAGCACGTCGCCGTCCAGCACGCGACGTACGCCGCCCGCCGGGCCGTGCTGCGCACCGCCCTGGAGGGCGCGGGCTTCCGGATCGACCACTCCGAGGCGTCGCTCTACCTCTGGGCGACGCGTCAGACAGAGTCGGGCGACGAGGACTGCTGGGACACCGTCTCCTGGCTCGCCGAGCGCGGCATCCTGGTCGCGCCGGGGTCGTTCTACGGCCGCGCCGGCGGTCGGCACGTGCGCGTCGCGTTCACCGCGACCGACGAGCGGGTCGCGGCCGCTGCGCAGCGCCTGGCCTGACTCGCCGGCCCGAGCGGGTGATCAGGAGCCGGCGGGGACCAGCTGGGCGTGCAGGTGGTCGATGACCTGCCCGTGGGCGACCTGAGGGGAGAAGAGGACGATCTCGGCGTCCTCGTGGACGGCGACGCTGTGGCCGGCGGGCCAGAAGAAGACGTCGCCTCCGCTGATCTGCTCGGCGCTGCCGTCGGCGTAGCTCACCGCGACCTCGCCCGAGATGAGGTAGCCCCAGTGCGGGGCCTGGCAGAGGTCCCCCTCGAGCCCGACGAGCAGCGGGGCGATGTCGGTGCCGGCTGCGAGTGAGAAGTACTCCGCGCCGATCGTCTCGTCCGCCGTGGTCGACCCGAAGTCCGGCAGCTGCCGGGCGACGGCTCCGGGTACGTCGATGCGGGCGGGGATCTGGTGCTTGGGGAGGTGCATGATCGGTCCTCTCGTCGGTGACGGACGCGTTTGCCCGTCAACATCGAGGCGTGACAATCGATGTCACACTGTGACAGTGACCGCCCTGGAGCGCGCTCGAGCGGCGCTCGAGCAGGGGGACTGGCCGACCGCCCTCGGCGCGGTCGGTCGCGAGCGCTCGCCGGACGACGACCCCGAGGTGCTGCAGGTGCGCGCCCAGGCGGCGTACGGCGTGGGCGAGCTGGAGCTCTCCATCGCCTCGTGGGAGGACCTGTACTCGCGACACCTTCGAGACGGCGCAGAGCGCGAGGCGGCATGGGCGGCCGGCATGGTCGCGATGTTCCTGATGATCGACACCGGGCTCATGGCGCCGGTGCGGGGCTGGCTGCGGCGCGCGGAGCGGTTGGCCGCCGACGACTCGACGGCACCGGCTCACGCGGTCGTGGCGATGACGCGCACCTACGAACGGGTCATGTGTGGCGACCCGGTGGGTGCCCTGGCGGCGGCCGCGCTCGCCATCGAGCTGGGGGAGCGGCTCGGCGTGCCGGCCGCAGTGACCATCGGCCGGACCGCGACGGGACGCGTGCTCATCGCCGAGGGCCGGGTCGCCGACGGGCTCGACCTGCTCGACGAGGTGGCCGTGCAGCTGATGTCCGGCGACGTCGATCCGTTGACGACCGGGATGATGTACTGCGAGCTCATCTGCGCCGCACAGGGCCTGGCCCTGCACGACCGGGCCCGTGAGTGGACCGAGGTCATGGAGCGCTGGCGCCACGGCTCGGCGTACGGCGGTGTCCACGGCCGGTGCCGGGTGCACCGGGCCGAGATTCTTCGGGTCACCGGGCCGTGCGACCTGGCCGAGGCCGAGGCGCTGGGTGCGTGCGAGGAGCTGCGCCCGTGGATGCGGCGCGAGTTCGGGTGGCCGCTGGTCGAGCTGGGCAACATCCGCCTCCGCAGGGGCGACCTCGACGGTGCTCAGGAGGCCTTCCTCGCTGCCCACGAGCATGCGTGGTGCCCTCACCCGGGGCTGGCCCTGCTCCGCCTCGCCCAGGGCGACGTGGCCACCGCCGCCGCCTTGGTGGCCGACGCCATCGAGCACCCGATCGAGGTGCCGTGGAAGGAGCGCCCGCCGTTCGGCGACCTGCGGCTAGCGCCGCTGTACGACGCGCAGGCGGAGATCGCGGCAGCGGCCGGCGACCTGGCCACCGTCTCCGTGGCGGCGGGCGCGCTGCGCGACGTGGCCGAGCGCTACCCGAGCCCCGGTCTGGCGGCCGCCGCGGCGCTGGCGACCGCACGCGAGGCGCTGCTCGCCGGTGACACCGACGCCGCGATCGACGCCTCGTCCGGAGCCGTGGCGGCCTGGGCCGACCTGGCGGCGCCCTACGAGACGGCCTGCGCCCGGCTGGTCCTTGGTCACGCCCACGAGCTGGCCGGCAGTCCCGGGCGAGCACGTATGGAGTGGCAGGCCGCGCTGGCGGGCTTCAGCGGCTTCGGCGCGCCGGGCCGGGCCGCCGAGGCGCGCGGACTGCTCGAGGGGAGAGACATCGAGATCCCGTCCGCCGAGCCGCTGAGCCGCCCGGTCTCCGCGACGTTCCGGCGGGCGGGTCAGGGCCGCTCGGTCTGCTTCCGCGGCCGAGAGGTTGTCGTGCCGGACCTCGTGGGTTTCCGCTACCTCGAGCGGCTGCTGGCGGCGCCCGGTCGCGAGTTCCACGTGCTCGACCTGGTCGCCGTCGAGCAGGGGACGCTGCGCGCGCCCGACGTCGGTCTGCCCGTGCTCGACGACGAGGCCCGGGCGTCGTACCGCCGACGGCTCAGCGAGGTGGACGTGGACATCGCCGAGGCGGAGGCGAACGACGACCTGGGGCGGCTGGCGCTGGCCCAGCGCGACCGTGACTACCTGGTGGCGGAGCTGACCCGAGCCGTCGGTCTCGGGGGCCGCGCGCGCACCGTCGGCGGGACCACGGAGCGGGCGCGCACCAGCGTGGCGCGGTCGCTCCGCTACTCCCTGCGCAGGCTCAGCGAGGCGCACGCCGACCTCGGCGCCCACCTCGACCGCACGGTGCGCACCGGCATCTACTGCAGCTACGACCCGGACCCGCTCACTCCCGTGGTGTGGGAGCTCGGCGGCGAGGGCGCGATCGCCTGACCTGGCCGGTGCTCAGCGGAGGACGGCTGCCCAGGTCCTCGGACCCGTCCAGCGTCGTCGCCGGCTACTCTTGCCGGCGCTCGATCGACGCGAAGAGGTCGCGCCCGCCCCTGCCCCAGGCGGTGTCCCGGCCGGCGCCGCCGCGCAGGACGTCGGCGAGTGGGGTGCCGCTCAGCTCGTCGTTGCCCGCTCGTCCGATCAGCACGGCCCCACCGCCGTCGAAGCTGTGCACACCGAGGGCGTTGCGGCCCGGGGTGCCGGTCAGCGTCCCGCGCTCCCGGTGAAGTCCAGGATGTCCTGGACATCCGTGGTCCGGGGGTCGTCCCCGACGTCCAGCAGGTCGTCGCCGGGGCCCCCGGCCAGGCTGTCACCCCAGTAGTAGTTGCCGTCCTCGATGTCCTCGACCTCCCGGTCGAGCCCCCCGTAGAGCCGGTCGTCGCCCGGCCCTCCCGACAGCTGGTCGTTGCCCTCGCCACCGCAGAGGATGTCGTCGCCGCTGCGGCCGAGGATCTTGTCTGCCCCGCCACGGCCGTCGATGACGTCGGGGCCCGGCGTGCCGACGAGGCGGTCCGCCCGGCCGGTGCCGACGATGGTCGGGGAGGCGCACGGGGCGGCGGCCCTGACCCGGTCGGGCTCCTCCGCGGTGGCGGGGAGGGCCAGGATCGGCACGGTGAGCAGGACGGCGACGACTCCCGAGGTCTTCATCCGGGCAGCGTACGTCGGTCGGAACAGGTGTCAGTCGAAGACGTCGACGTGCACGTGGTCGCGGTGCTCGAGGATCTGCCGGTCCCCGCTGCGCGACGGCGGGTCGTAGTCGCGCCAGCCCTCGTCGGAGCCGGCCTTCCAGATCCGGTCGTCGAAGATGACGGTCTGTACGTCGAGCCGTTCGGCCTGGGCGACCAGGTAGTGGGCGATCGCCCAGCCCCGCGTCTTGTTGGACGCACTGACCGGGCGCACGAAGATGTCGACCGCGCGGCCGTCGTAGTGCGCCGAGCCCTTCATGTGACCGTCGCTCACGCCTCCGGGGGCGAAGCCGCCGAGGGCCAGGTCACCGAAGACCCCGACCGCCTCCTCGCGAACGGTGTCGGCACGTGCGGTCAGGCCGGTGTCGACCAGCTCCGGGTCGGTCGCGTCGCTCTCGTCGTCGATGTCGCAGGTGAAGCCCGCGCGGGAGTTGCCGGTCAGCGCCGAGGCGAGCGCGCGCGCGTCGGTCTCGTGGTCGGCGTAGGCGCCGGGGTAGGCGGAGCGCTGCACCTCCTGCGCGGCCACGGTGATCTCGAGCGCCTCGTAGCCGTCGACGTCGACCAGCTCGTCGTAGAACGCGTTGGTGGCGTAGACCGGGTCGAGGAGCTCGTCGACCGTGCCCCATCCCTGCGACGGCCGCTGCTGGAACAGGCCGACGGAGTCGCGGTCGCCGTAGTCGATGTTGTAGAGGTCCGACTCCTGGTAGGCCGTGGCCAGCGCGATCGACGCCGCGCGCGCCGGCAGCCCGCGCCGCACGGAGATGGCCGTGATCAGGGCGGCGTTCTCGGCCTGCTCCAGCTCGAGCTCGACGGTGTGCCCGTCGACCGTGGCGGTGCAGGTGTCGCCGGCGCTCCCGAGCGGGCCGTCGCCGGTGAGTACGCCGTACCCCACCGCAGCGACCACCCCCACCGCAGCGATCCCCACGACCGCAGTCGCCACACCTCGTCCCATGCCCACCATTCTCCGGGTCGGGACAAAGCCCTAGTTGCTGTGCAGGTCCGCGTTGAGCTTGATGCCCTCGCCGTGCCACGGGACGGCCTCGATGGCGCCGCTGACGGAGTTGCGGCGGAAGAGCACGTTGCTGGCGCCGGAGAGCTCGAGGGCCTTGACCACCTTGGGCTTGCCCTCGATGTCGCGCATGGTGACCTTGGTGCCGGCGGTGACGTAGCAGCCGGCCTCGACCACGCAGTCGTCGCCGAGGGAGATGCCGATGCCGGCGTTGGCGCCCAGCAGGCAGCGCTCGCCGATGGAGATCACCGTCTTGCCGCCGCCCGACAGCGTGCCCATGATCGAGGCGCCGCCGCCGACGTCGGAGCCGTCGCCGACGAGCACGCCGGCGGAGATCCGGCCCTCGACCATCGAGGCGCCGAGCGTGCCGGCGTTGAAGTTCACGAAGCCCTCGTGCATGACCGTGGTGCCCTCGGCGAGGTGCGCGCCGAGCCGGACCCGGTCGGCGTCGGCGATACGGACGCCGGACGGGATGACGTAGTCGACCAGCCGCGGGAACTTGTCGACCCCGAAGACCGTGACGTGCTGGCCGGTGGCCCGCAGCCGCGCGCGGGTCTCCTCGAAGCCGGCGACGGCACACGGCCCGGCCGACGTCCACACGACGTTGGTGAGCAGCCCGAAGACCCCGTCCATGGAGATCGAGTGGGGGACGACCAGCCGGGTGGAGAGCAGGTGCAGCCGCAGCCACACGTCCTCGGTCGAGACCGGGGGAGCGGACAGGTCGGCGATCTCGACCAGCCGGACCTCACGCCGTACGCCGCGGGCCTCGTCGTCACCCTCGAGCGCGCTCAGCGAGGTAGGGGCAGTGCTGCCGTCGGCGGCGCCGAGCGCCGGGGAGGGGAACCACACGTCGAGGACGGTGCCGTCCGCGTCGAGGGTGGCGAGGCCATGGCCGTGGGCAGTCGTCGGGTCACTCACGGGGCCAGCCTAGGTCCGCGCTGCCGGGTGCGCGGACCGGGGCGTTACCGTCTCATCATGGCTACCCGCGTCGCCCTCGCCCTCGGCTCCGGCGGCGCCCGCGGCTACGCGCACATCGGGGCGGTGCAGGCCCTGGAGGAGCGCGACTGCGAGCTGGTCGCCATCGCCGGCACCTCGATGGGAGCGCTGGTCGGCGGGCTCACGGCGGCCGGACGGCTCGAGGACTTCGCTTCGTGGGCGGTGGCGCTGCGCCGCAGCGACGTGCTCCGGATGCTCGACCCGAAGCTGTCCGCCCCCGGCATGCTCGCCGCCGACCGGCTCCTCGACTCCATGCACGACGTGTTCGCCGACCAGCTGATCGAGGACCTTCCCGTTCCCTTCACCGCCGTCGCGACCGACCTGGCCGCGCGACGCGAGGTGTGGTTCCAGAGCGGTCCGCTGCGGGCGGCCGTCCGCGCCTCGATCGCGATCCCCGGCGTGTTCACCCCGGTGATGCTCAACGGCCGGGTGCTGGTCGACGGCGGGCTGACCAACCCGGTCCCGGTCGACCCCACGGTGGCCGTTGCCTCCGACCTGACGGTCGCGGTCAACCTCAACGGCCCGCGACGGAGGGAGACGGCCTCACCCACGCCGCAGTCCGCCGCGCCGGAGCGCTTCGAGGAGTGGCGAGGGCGGCTGCGCCGTACCCTCGCAGGCCTGACCGGCCGGGAGGAGAAGGACCTGGGGGAGGCCGAGGCCGAGCTCGCCCGGGAGCCCGCCCGCACCAGCTGGGGGACCGAGGTGCTGCCGGCCCAGCTGCGGCTGCTCGACGTGACCGCCCAGTCCTTCGAGGCCATGCAGGGCGTGCTGACCCGCTACCGGATGGCCGCGATGCCCGCCGACGTGGTCGTGACGGTGCCCGTGGATGCCTGCCGCTCGCTGGACTTCCACCGCGCCGGCGAGCTGATCGAGCTCGGCCACCGCCTGACCGACGAGGCGCTGACGGCCGCGGGTTGGTGACCGAGCGACGCGTCTGGAAGCGGACTCACGGCTCGTAGACCGACGTACCTATCGGTCTCACGCACACCCTGCTCCCGCTTGGTGACGAGCGGCTCAACCTCAATAGGTACGTCTGACTACGAGCGACGGTTCGGCTTCGACCTGCACGGCACCGCCGGCGTACGGCGCTTCGCGCTGATCGACACCGGCAGCGACTGGCTGCTCCACCTCGTGAAGGACCAGGGCTGACGGATTGGTCCGCGGGCGGCGATGCGCCGTACGCTGCTCCCACAGGCGTTCGAGCCGTCATCAGCGGCGAGCCTCCGGAAGAACGGCACGCGAGTGCCCAGTAGAACCGGACGGGTAGGCCCGTCACAGCCGTGAAGAGAGGCTCAGTCGTCCTTGGGCGAGGGGCAAGCAGGGTGGTACCGCGGTCCTCGGATCGTCCCTGCGGTGATCGATCCACTACACCGCAGGAGCACACCGATGACGTACCCGAAGGTCTCCACCACCGGCAACGCTGTCCCGTCGAACCCGAAGTTCCCCGAGATCGAGGAGCGG
Organism: Nocardioides sp.; assembly: GCA_041662925.1. Classification (GTDB taxonomy): domain Bacteria; phylum Actinomycetota; class Actinomycetes; order Propionibacteriales; family Nocardioidaceae; genus Nocardioides. The sequence continues at coordinate 8,459 of JBAZRQ010000039.1, forward strand.
GTGCTCGCCTACTGGGACGCCGACGGGACCTTCCAGGCCAGCATCGACCAGCGCGACGCGGGTGACGACGGCGCGAACGAGTTCGTGTTCTACGACGGGCCGCCGTTCGCCAACGGGCTGCCGCACTACGGCCACCTGCTGACCGGCTACGTCAAGGACCTGATCCCGCGCTACCAGACGATGCGCGGGCGCAAGGTCGAGCGCCGCTTCGGCTGGGACACCCACGGCCTGCCCGCCGAGCTCGAGGCGATGCGCCTCAACGGCATCAAGACCACCGACGAGATCGTCGAGATGGGCATCGACAAGTTCAACGAGGCCTGCCGCGAGTCGGTGATGAAGTACACCGGTGAGTGGCGCGAGTACGTCACCCGCCAGGCCCGCTGGGTCGACTTCGACAACGACTACCGCACCATGAACCCCGACTACATGGAGTCGGTCATGTGGGCGTTCAAGCAGCTGCACGAGAAGGGCCTGGTCTACGAGGGCTTCCGGGTGCTGCCCTACTGCTGGAACGATGAGACGCCGCTGTCCAACCACGAGCTGCGGATGGACGACGACGTCTACCAGAACCGCCAGGACCCGGCGGTCACCGTTGGGTACGACGTCACCACTCCCGGCGAGTTCCAGGGCGTCAAGGTGCTGGTGTGG
>JBAZRQ010000040.1:0-8919 GCA_041662925.1 Nocardioides sp.
GACCGTGGCCAACGCGATGCGCCAGGTGTGCGTGAGCCGGGAGTTCACCAAGCTCGCGACCCGCGAGACGTCGCCGGTCACGGGGTGGCTGCGCAGCCTCGCGCGCGAGCTGCACGCCGAGCTCGGTGGCCCGGGCGTGGGCGCACTCGGGATGTGCTTCACGGGCGGGTTCGCGCTGGCGATGATGGTCGACGACGCCGTGGCGGCACCGGTGGTGTGCCAGCCGTCGGTGCCGTTCGTGCCCGGCAAGAAGCGCTCGGCCGACCTCAACCTCTCCCCCGCCGACCTCAGCGTCGTCAAGGAGCGCGCCGCCGCGGGGTGCCAGGTGCTCGGCCTGCAGTACGACGGCGACCCGATGACCGGCACCCGCTTCGAGACCCTGACCCGCGAGATCGGCGACGCGTTCCTCCGCGTCGAGTTCCCCGGCCGCCAGCACTCCACGGTCACCACGCACCGCCAGCAGGAGGGCGTCGACCGCGTCCTCGAGTTCTTCAAGGAGAAGCTGGACGCCTGACGCCACGCGCAGGAGGGGCCGTCAACGGGTCATCCGGCCAGGCATGCTTGGGGTAGCGGCCGCGCAGCTCGGAACGCACCTGCGGGTAGCCGGTCGCCCAGAACGACTCGAGGTCGGCGGTGACCGCCACCGGCCGCCGGGCCGGCGACAGCAGGTGGAGGAGCAGCGGGACCCGGCCGTCGGCCAGCGCGGGCGTCGAGCGCCAGCCGAACGCCTCCTGGATCCGGACGGCGAGCACCGGCTGGTCCCCGCTGTAGTCGACCCGCACCGCTGACCCGCTCGGCACGGTGACCCGCTCGGGTGCGAGCTCGTCGAGGCGTCCGGCCTCGGGCCACGGCAGCAGCCGGCGCAGCGCCGCCACGACGTCGAGTCGGCGCAGATCTCCCGAGCTGCGGATCCGGGCGAGCTCCGGACCGAGCCAGGTCTCGACGGACTCGACCAGCGCCTCGTCCGACACGTCCGGCCAGGGCTCCCCCAGCGACGCGTGCAGGAACCGCAGCCGCGCGCGCAGCGCAGTGGCCCCCTCTCCCCAGGGCAGCGCGGACAACCCGTCGACCCGCAGCCCTTCGCGCACGGCGGCTGCCACCAGGTGCGGCGCGGGGTCGGGCAGCGTCACGGAGGTGAGCTCGATCGCGCCGAGCGACGTCGTACGACGGGCCACCACCCGCCCGCTGCGCCAGGCGACCTGTTCGTCCTCGCGCCAGAGCGCGGACGCGGCTTCGAGCGCGAGGTCCTCGTCGATCGGAGCCGCTGCGCGGATCGTCGCGTCGCTGCGTCCCGGAGGTCGGTCGGCGTCCGCGACGGCCAGCCAGGCCGTGCCGGCCAGTGACGACTCGCCCCGGCCGAAAGCGGCACCGGTGCCTCCGGCCATCAGGTACGACGAGCCGCCCGGCCGCAGGCGGGCGATCCGGTCGGGGTGGGCGAGCGCGACGACCAGCCCGACCGCGAGGTCGTCGGTCAGGTCCGAGGAGCGGGCATCGGTGCTCACCGCGGCCTCGAGCCGCTTGACCGACGACTTCCACGCCGCCGTGTCCGGGCCGCCGCGGCGCAGGCCACGCAGCGCCGCCACCAGGTCGGCGCCCGGCGCGCGGACGTCCTCGGCCAGCATCGCCACGATCTCGGCGGCCCGGCGCGACCCGACGTGCTGGGCACCGTCGAGCAGAGCCCGGGCCAGCCGCGGGTCGGCCGCGACCCGGGCGATGGCGCGGCCCCGGTCGGTGACCGCGCCCTCCGCCGACACGGCGCCGAGCCCGACCAGCGTCTCCCGGGCGGCCGCCATCGCAGGCGCGGGTGGCGGGTCCAGCAGCGCGAGGCCGGCGCCGTCCGGACTCCCCCACACGGCCAGCTCGAGCGCGAACGACGTCAGGTCGGCCGTCGCGATCTCCGGTGCCGGGTGGGCGACCAGGTGCTCGTGCTCGGCCTGCGACCAGCACCTGTAGGCCGCGCCCGGCCCCTCGCGTCCGGCCCGACCGGCCCGCTGCTCGGCGCTCGCCCGGCTGACCCGCACGGTCACCAGGCCGGCGAGCCCGCGCCGGTGGTCGGTCCGCGGCTCCCGGGACAGGCCGGCGTCGACGACGCTACGCACACCGGGCACCGTCAGCGACGACTCGGCGACCGCCGTCGACACGACCACCCGGCGGCCCGGACCCTCGGTGAGCGCCAGGTCCTGCTCGCGGGCGGGCAGCCGGCCGTGCAGCGGCCGGACCTCGGCGTCGACACCGGCCAGACGCCGTACGACGCCCATGACCTCGGCGACGCCGGGCACGAAGACCAGCACGTCGCCGTCCCGCTCGGCGAGGGCGCGGCGCGTGGTCGCGGCGACGTGGTCGAGGAAGCGCGGCGTGATGCCGCGGTCGTCCATCCGGAGCACGCCGCTGGGCAGGGCGCTCCAGACGTGGTCGACGGGGTGCAGGGCGCTGGGTACGTCGACCACCGGCGCGGGCTCGACGCCGCCCAGCACGGCGGCGGTGCGCTCGGCCTCGACCGTGGCCGACATCGCGACCACGACCAGGTCGTCGCGGAGGTTCTCCCGCACGTCGACCAGCAGCGCCAGCGTCAGGTCGGAGTCGAGCTGCCGCTCGTGCACCTCGTCCAGCACCACGGCGGTGACGCCGGGCAGGGCCGGGTCGCGCTGCAGGCGGCGCAGCAGCACGCCGGTCGTCACGAACTCCACGACGGTGCCCGCACTGGTCCGCTGGTCACCGCGCACCGAGTAGCCGGAGGTGGCGCCGACCTGCTCGCCGAGCAGGTGGGCGAGCCGCCGGGCCGCGGCCCGGGCGGCGATCCGGCGCGGCTGGGTGACGACGACCTTGCCCTCGGTCAGGGCCGCGACCGCCGGTGGGACCAGCGACGTCTTGCCGGTACCGGGTGGCGCCTGGACGACGGCGACGCCGCGGGCCTGCAGGGCCGTCGTGAGCCGGGACAGACCAGCGGCGACCGGGAGGTCGGGAGGTGCGGCGAGCAGCCGGGCGATCGGGTCGCTCATGAAGGCAGCTCGACCGGGTCGCCGAGCGCGACCGTGCCGCCCTCGAGCACCCGGCAGATCGAGCCGCCGCGGCGGCGCAGCGCCACCTGGGCGTCGGGGCCGATGGTGTCGTCGAGGAGCTTGCAGGGCGCGGCGACCCGCACCACCTCGAGCAGGACGGCGCCGATCCGGACCAGGCTGCCCGGGTCGCGCGGTACGACGCCCGACGAGATCGTGATGTTGCGCCGGGTCAGCCCGGGGTCGATCGGCGACCCGAACACCGCCTCGGCCTCGTGCAGCGCGTCGAGGCTCTGGATGCTGACCTGCCGGTGCTTCGACCCCTCGTAACGGTCGCCGACGATCCCGCGCGCCGCCACGATCTCGACCCGCTCGACGGAACGGGTCGGGAGCCGCCGTCCCTTGGCGACATGGAGGGCCGCGACGACGGGCCCACCACTGCCAGAGCTCACGCCGAGAGGATAAGCCCGCTCGTCGGTACGCCGGTCCCGGCGGTCACCAGCACGTGGGCCGCGTCGGCGACCGGGTTGACCGACGTACCCCGGATCTGGCGCACGCCCTCGGCGATGCCGTTCATGCCGTGGATGTAGGCCTCGCCGAGCTGGCCGCCGTGGGTGTTGAGCGGCAGCCGGCCGCCGATCGCCATCGGCATGTCGTCGGGGGTCAGCCCCGACTGGCGCCAGAGCTCCCGCCCGACGACACCCATCTCGGGGATGCCGATGTCGTCGCGGTAGTAGGACGTCATCACGAACTGGTCGGCGCCGCTCCCCTGCGCCGCCGCCGCGATCACGGCCGGCGTCTGCCGCAGGTCCTTCGCCCGCTCGGCCGAGACGACGACCAGCGCGACCGCGCCGTCGCTCTCCTGGCAGCAGTCGAGCAGGTGCAGCGGGTCGGCGATCATCCGCGAGGCCTGGTGGTCCTCGATCGTGATCGGCTTTCCGTAGAAGAACGCGTCGGGGTTGGTGGCGGCGTGCCGGCGGTCGGCGACCGCGACGGCGCCGAAGTCGCGCGACGTGGCGCCGTACTCGTGCATGTAGCGGCGCGCCTGCATGGCCACAGTGGCCGCGGGCGTGCCGAGGCCCATCGGGTAGGTCCAGGCGTTGTCGAGGCCGTTGGTGTTGACCTGGGTGGCCGCGGCCAGGGAGAACTGCCCGAAGCGGCTCTCCGAGCGCTCGTTGAAGCCGCGGTAGCAGACCACGACGTCGGCGACACCGGTCGCGACGGCCATCGCCGCCTGCTGCACGGTCGCGCAGGCCGCACCGCCGCCGTAGTTGATCCGGCTGAAGAAGCGCAGCTCCTTGATCCCGAGCTCGCGGGCGACGGCGATCTCCGAGGAGGTGTCCATCGTGAACGTCGTCAGCCCGTCGACGTCCGCGGGCGTCAGCCCGCAGTCGGCCAGCGCGTGCTGCACCGCCTCGACCGACAGCTGCAGCTCGGATCGGCCGGACTCCTTGGAGAACTCGGTCGCACCGATGCCGGCGATCGCCGCCTGGCCGGACAGCCCGGTCATACGAGCACCCGCACGGTCCCGGTCACGTGGTCGCCCAGCGACACCGAGCCGACCACCGCGATCGTCGCGACGCCGTCCTCGACCGACTCGACGGTGCCGCGGAAGGTGAGCGTGTCGTAGGGGTGGGCGGGCGCGCCGAGCCGGATCGCGATGCCCTTCAGCTCGGCGTCGTGCCCGAGCCAGTCGACCACGAACTTCTCCACCAGCCCGTTGGTGGTCAGGATGTTCATGAAGATGTCCTTCGACCCGGCCGCCTGGGCGATGTCACGGTCGTGGTGCACGTCCTGCCAGTCCCGCGTGGCGATCGCGGTGCTCACGATCGTCGTCGGGGTCATCGGCAGGCTCCACTCGGGGATCGTGTCCCCGGCGCTCAACGTCCTCATGCCTTCCTCCACACGGGCAGCGTCAGCTCGTCGTCGACGCGGTTGAAGTCGACGCGCAGACGCATGCCGATCTCGATCTCCTGGTCAGGTACGTCGACCACCTCGCCGACCATCCGGACCCCCTCGTCGAGGTCGATCAGCGCGAGCACGATCGGCAGCTCCTTGCCGGGCACCGGCGGGTGCCGGTGGACGACAAAGGAGAAGACGGTGCCGGTGCCGGCCGCAGCGACGTGGCCGCGGTCCAGGGCACCGCAGTCGGGGCAGGCCGGGCCCGGGGGGAAGCGCAGGACGCCGCAGGCGTTGCACTTCTGGATGCGCAGCTCGCGCTCCGCCGTACCGTCCCAGAAGAACCGGGAGTCGCGGCCGATCATCGGGCGCACTGTCATGGCTTCTCCCGCGGGATGAACTTGAGGACCCGGAACAGCATCGTCGCCACCACTTCGTCTCCGACGTACCAGGTGTTGCGCGACGTCACGAAGTAGCCCTCGCCCATCGCGGTCCTCTTGGGCCCGACCACCGAGTCGAGCGCGCTGGTGACCCGCACGTCCTCGCCGACGCGGAGGTAGCGCTCGTAGCTCTGCTCGCAGTTGGTGCCCAGGACCGCCGCGTAGCCGGCGTTGGTGAGGTACTCCGTCATCCGGCTCAACGGGTCCTCGGGCGGGCGCTTGCGGCCCAGGCCGGGCATGGTCCACACCTGCGCCATCGACGGCGGCGCCTCGCCGGAGCGGAAGCGCTCGTTGTCGTAGCCCATCGCGTCCAGCCAGGTGCCGATCGTCGCCTGGTTGACGGGGTAGGGCGCCTGCGACTCGGACGCCTCACCGAGCGCCTTGATCCGCTCGGCCTCGGCCATGATCTCGTCGTGCGTCACGTGACTCATCGGGTCACTCATCGGGTCACTCATCGGGGCACCCGCGGCAGCCCGAGCCCGAACATCGCGATCAGCTCGCGCTGCACCTCCTGCACGCCACCGCCGAAGGTGAGGACCAGGTTGCGCTTGGCCTGGCCGTCGAGGTAGTCGAGCAGGTGCTTGGTCTCCTCCTCGGCCGGGTCGCCGTAGCGGTGGACGATGCCCACCAGGTCGGCGGCGAGGTGCTGCACCTGGTCGGCGGCGAAGACCTTGGACGACGACGCGTCGCCCACCGAGATCTCCCCGACGGCCGCGGCGCGCGCGACCTCCCAGTTGAGCAGCTCGTTGACGCGGAAGACGGCGGTCACCCGACCCATCACGTCTCGTACGTCGGTCCGGTCGATGACGCCGGCCTTGGTCGCCCAGTCGGCGACCCGGTCGCGCAGCCCCTCGATCCGGCCCGCGGGGCCGAGCATCACGCGCTCGTGGTTGAGCTGGGTGGTGATCAGCTTCCAGCCCTGGTTCTCCTCGCCGACCAGCATGTCGACCGGGACGCGCACGTCGTTGTAGTAGGTCGCGTTGACGTGGTGCGAGCCGTCGGCGGTGATGATCGGCGTGAAGGAGTAGCCGGGGTCCTTGGTGTCCACGATCAGGATCGAGATGCCCTTGTGCTTGGGGGCGTCGGGGTCGGTGCGCACGGCGAGCCAGACGTAGTCGGCCTGGTGGCCGCCGGTGGTCCACATCTTCTGGCCGTTGACGACGTAGTGGTCACCGTCCCGCTTGGCGGTGGTGCGCAGCGACGCGAGGTCGGTGCCGGCGTCGGGCTCGCTGTAGCCGATCGCGAAGTGCACGTCGCCGTGGAGGATCCGCTCGAGGAACATCTCCTTCTGCTTCTCCGTGCCGTACTTGATCAGCGTCGGGCCGACGGTCTGCAGGGTCACGGCCGGGAGGTGCACGTCGGCGCGCTGGGCCTCGTTGGCGAAGACCGTCTGCTCGATCTCGCCGAGCCCGTGGCCGCCGTACTCCTTGGGCCAGCCGATGCCCATCCAGCCGTCGGTGCCCATCTGCCGCACCACGCGCTGGTAGGTCGGTCCGTGCCGGTCCTTGCCCATGTCGAGGTGCTGGTCGTGGTCGGCCAGGTTGGTGAAGTAATCGCGCAGCTCGGCCTTGAGCGCGCGCTGCTCGGCGGTGAGCTCGAGGTTCTTGGTGGTCGGGTCCTCGATCGGCACGTCGGTCGGGAGCGCGCCGAGCGCGGCCACGATGTCGGTGACCCAGGAGAAGTAGTGGTGCAGCGGGTAGGTCTCGTCGACACCCATGCCGCCGTGCAGGTGGTGGCAGGTGCGCAGCGCCTTCGGGCCCTCGGCGCAGACCCAGTAGGCGGTGACCGCGAGGTCGTCGGCCACGTCGAGGCCGGCACCGATCCGCCACACGGCGTTGTCGGCGGCGAGGGCGAGGGTGCGCGAGGCGATGTAGACGTCGGCGATCTGCATCGCGACCGCCTGGAACTCCGCGAGGCTCCGGCCGAACTGGGTGCGGCCCTTGATGTAGGCGGCGGTCAGGTCGCGGGCACCGGCGACCAGGCCGGCCGCGGTGACGGCCAGACCGGCCACGGCGTGCTCGGTGAGCACCCGCGCGGCGTCGGGGCCGAGCAGCTCGGCGGCCGCGCCGTCGAGCACGACCGTGTGGGTGGTGCGCCGGGCCGACGATCCGGACTCCAGCAGGGTCACGCCGGGACCGGAGGGGTCGACGAGCGCGACCACCACCTCGTCGCCGTCGAGCGCGGTCACCAGCAGCCGGGCAGCCGAGTCGGCGTAGGTGACGCCGATCTTGCGGCCGGTGACCCGGCCGTCGGCGTACGTCGTGGCGGGGCGGTCGAGGATGCCGATGCCGACCTCGCGCAGGGCCGGGGTGAGCAGGGTGTCGCCGGTCGCGACGCCGGAGAGCAGCGCCTGCTGCTCGTCGGTGCCGGTGGCTGCGATGGTGAGCGTGCCGCAGCAGAGCGTCTCCCACACCGGCAGGTGGACGGCGCGGACACCGGTCTCGCGGAGCAGGACGCCCACCTCGGCGAGGCCGAGCCCTTCACCGCCCTGTGCCTGGGGCACCGCGAGCGCGAGCATCCCCGCCGACGCGAGCGCCGACCAGTCCGCGTCGCGGTCGAGCGCCTGGCCGATGACCGAGCGCACCGCGGCGATGGACTCCTGGTCCTGGGCGTCCGCCTGGGTGAAACCGTCCGAACCCACGTCGATTCTCCTGCTGTGTCGGGGCACTGCCGAGCGAAACTGTAACCTGTTCTAGTCTAGTCTGGCAGACCTGGCCTGGGGAGGAGGGACGAGCATGAACGCACTGTCACCGCGGTCGCTGGTCCGCAGCCGGTTCTACATGCCGTGGGCGCGGATCCCTGCCGGACGCATGGTGGAGCTGCCCGGACGCGGCGGCTCGACCTACGTCACCGACACCCCGGGACCCTCTCCCGACTCCCCCACGATCGTGCTGCTGCACGCGCTGGGCTGCACCGGCCTGCTCACCTGGTTCCCCGCGATCGAGCCGCTCTCGCGCCGCTTCCGCGTCATCACGATGGACCAGCGTTGGCACGGCCAGGGCATCAAGAGCCCGGAGTTCTCGCTCTACGACTGCGCCGACGACGTCGGGGCCCTGATCGACGTCCTCGAGCTCGAGGACGTCATCGTCGGCGGCTTCTCCATGGGCTCGATCGTCGCGCAGCGGGTCTGGCGCCAGCACCCCGAGAAGATCCAGGGACTCGTGCTCTGCGCCACCACCGACCGGTTCCGGCTCAGTGTCGTCGAGCGCTTCTTCTTCGCCGGCATGGAGACGACCATGCTCGGCGCGCGCGGGCTCTCGCGCTCCCACACCGCCGTGACCGCCGCCCGGGCCACCGCCCGCGCCCTGGACCTCGCACCGTCCGACATGCACGAGTGGGCGATGCGGGAGTTCCGCAGCACCAGCCCGTGGGCCGTCGGGCAGGCGCTGGCGGCGCTGGGCCGTCACCACTCGCGCCCCTGGCTCCGCAAGATCGACGTACCCACCGCCGTGGTCGTCGGTCTCAAGGACCGCGTGATCCCCACCCAGCGTCAGATCGCCCTGGCCCGCGCCATCCCCGGCGCCACCATCCACGAGGTCGACAGCGGCCACGCCATGTGCGTCATGGAGGCGGAGAAGTTCGTC
>JBAZRQ010000041.1:0-8905 GCA_041662925.1 Nocardioides sp.
CGATCTGCGCAGGCCCAGCTCGTGGGCTGGCTCGAGGGCCTCTTCCACGGCATCCAGACGGCGATCTACGCCCAGCAGATGGCCGCGCGCGCCCAGTTCGAGCAGATGCGGCGCGGGCTCCCTGCCGGCATGAGCGGCGGCCCTTCAGCCGACGGCGTCGTCCAGCAGCCCGAGGACGAGCACCGCCCCGGTGGCTCGGGCGGGATGTACCTCTAGCTCTACGTCCGGCGCGCGTTGAGCCGACGCACCAGCACCAGGCCGAGCAGCCCGATCAGCACCAGCGCCGCCCCCGGCGCGGCGGCCCGGCCGAACGTCGTGGGCTCGGAGGTGTCGACGTCGGTCAGTACGGCGGCCGGCGGCGGCGGCGGATCGACAGCGGGCTCCCCCGCGCCCAGCACGCCCCGGACCTGGGTGACCAAGGCGTCGGTCTCGAGGCGGGTGCCGGAGCACCCCTCGTCGACCCACTGTGCCTCGGTGTCGCCGACCGCGGTGGCCTGGACGATGAAGACGTAGCGACTGCCGGTCCCGAGCTGGCCGAGGCCGCAGGTCGCCCGGGTGCGCGGGGTGGTGCGCACCACCTGGTCGGGCGCATCGACCGTGCCCTTGTAGACGCGGTCCACCACCACGGCGTTGGTGATGACGGAGGTGGCCGTCCGCCCCGGCGGCGCGGTCACGGTGACCTGCCCGACCGTCCCGGTGAAGACGGCGTCGGCGGCCTTGATGCTGTCCATGAGCGTGGCCTGCGGGCAGGTGCAGGCCGCCTGGGCGGGCGCGGCGCCGATCACGACGAAGGAGCCCACCGCGAGCGCGGCGAGCAGGAGACGGCGTACGGCAGCAGACACGGGGACCATCTCAACAGATCGGGGGTGACGGACACCAGTCGAGGGCGTCACCCCCCGAGGGCGAAGACCTCCGCCAGGACCCGGGCGACGCCGTCGTCGTCGTTGGCCGGCGCCACGTGGTCGGCCAGGGCCAGGACGTCGGGGTGGGCGTTGGCCACGGCGTACGACGTACCGGCCCAGGCGAGCATCGGCAGGTCGTTGGGCATGTCCCCGAAGGCGATGACGTCCGCGGCCTCGACCCCGAGCTCGGCGGCGACCCGGGCCAGCGTGGCCGCCTTGGTGATGCCGGGGGCGCTGATCTCCACGAGGTGGTCGACCGACCAGGTGGCCACCGCCGCGTCGCCGACGGCGTCGACCACGGCGCGGCGGAAGTCGTGCGGGTCGGCGGCGAGGTCCTGCACGAGCAGCTTGACCGCGGGGGCGTCCCAGAGGTCGGCCAGGGCGCCACGCGGGGCACCCGTGGCGCGGTGGAGGTCGACGAACCGCTCGTCCTGCCGGAGCCCGTCGACGCGCTCGATGGCGAAACCCGCCTCCGGCACGGCCCGCGCGATGCTCTCCACGAGGCGCAGCCCCGAGTCCCGGTCGATGCCGGCCACCTCCCGCACCTCGCGCCTGGTGACGTCGTAGAGGATCGCGCCGTTGGAGACGATGGCGAGCCCGTGCGCACCGACCATCGACCAGAGCTCCTCCATCCAGCGCAGCGGCCGGGCCGTGACGAAGACGACCGGTACGCCGCGGCGGTCGAGCTCGGCGAGCACCCGCGCCGACTCCGGGGAGACGGTCTCGTCGGAGCGGACCAGGGTGCCGTCGAGGTCGGTGGCGACGAGGCGCGGCCGGCTCATCGGGCGGGAAGCGGCCGGCCCATGACCAGCCCGCCGTCCTCGTTGCTGCCCCGCAGCTCGGTGAAGCCGCACTTCGCCAGCACGCGCAGGCCGGCCCGGTTGGTGGGCGACACGCTGGCCCGCACCCGGACGCCGAGGCGGTCGGTCTCGGCGAGCAGTCCGCGCAGGGCCTCGCCGGCCACGCCGGATCCCCGGGCCTCCTCCACGAGGCCGTAGCCGACCTCGGTCTCCCCGTCGACCGGCGGCCCGAAGCAGCCGATGGAGCCGACCGCGAGCCGGCCGAGCACGATGTGCCGCGGCCCCCACGTGTCGCCGGCGCGCACCATCGTCGCGGCGTCCGCGTCGTCGCGCCGCGGGTAGTCGGGGTGCCAGCGGTCCTGGTGGCGACCGGCGAGCATGTCGGCGGCGTCGGCCGCCGTGAACGGCACCAGGCGCAGCCGGTCGGTGCTGATCAGGGCCGGAAGGTGTCCGTACGGATCTTCGAGTTGCGCCATCGCGCGCTCAGTCTGCCACTAGCGTGGCGGTGACCTCGCGCGCCCAAGGAGATGTTGATGACTCGCCGTATCGCCCGCATGTTGACGTCGCTGCTCGTGGCCGGCCTGCTCTGCGCAGTCGCCCCGGCCGGCCCCGGGGGCGCGGCCGCCGCCGGGTCCTACTCCGTCTCCGCCACGTTCGGGGCGACGGTCCTCACGCTGGGCGACACCACGACCGTGACGGGCCAGGTGAGCCCGAAGGCGGCCGGCAAGACGGTCACGCTGCAGCGCAAGGCCGGGCCGAAGTGGACGGTGATCGGGTCCAAGACGCTGACGAAGAAGAGCAAGTACCGGTTCGTGCTCAACCCGGACAGGGTGGGCGGCGCGCAGTACCGCGTCTGCAAGGCCGGCACCGCGCGCACCAAGGCCGGGTGCAGCAAGGCCCAGCTGGTCTCGGTCTACCGCTGGCACTACCTCTACGACCTGGACTCGGTCGACGACAGCGGTGCCTACGCGGACGACGGCCTCTTCATCAACGGCACCTCGTACAAGAAGTCCATCTACATGTACGCACCCGGCTTCGACGAGTACAACGTCAACCGCAAGTGCGCGGTGCTCCAGACCACCCTCGGCGCCGACGACCGCAACACCACGGGCTCGATCGTCAACGCCGAGATCCTCACCGACGGCACCAGCCGGTTCAGCAGGAACTACGGCGTCGGTCAGTCCGAGAGCGTGACGGTCGACCTGACCAACGCGCTGCGCCTGCGCATCGAGAGCGCCGAGGTCGTCGACGAGGGCGACGACTACCTCGGCGTCGGCTCGCCGCGGATCTACTGCAAGTTCTAGGCGAACCAGCGGTTCAGCTCGACCGCGGCGCCGTCGTCGTAGACGGACGCGGTGACGTCGTCGGCGGCGTCGAGGACCTCCTGGACGCCCTGGCCCATGGCGACCCCGCGGCGCGCCCACTGCAGCATCTCGATGTCGTTGCGGCCGTCGCCGATGGCGAGGACGTCGTGCTGCGTGAGGCCGAGGTTGTCGGTGACGTGCTCGAGACCCGACGCCTTGGACACGCCGACCGGGGACAGGTCGAGCCACGCGGTCCAGCCGACGACGTAGTTGGTGCCGTGCAGCCCCAACTTGGCCGCGAGCGCCACGAACTCCTCGGCGGTGGCGGCCGGGTCGCGGATGATCACCCGGCTGACCGGACCCTTCACCAGGTCGTCGACGTCGGTGATGATCATGTCGCCGGAGAGCTCACCGACCGGGAAGTGGCTGCTCACCCGGTAGCCGACGCCGCGCTCCTCGACCGCGACGAGGGCGTCGGGGTGGTGCTCCAGCACGGCGGCGACCGCGGGGGCGGCGTCGAAGGTCACCTCGTGGACGACCTCGAGCGGCGGGTGCCGGAAGACGACGGCGCCGTTGCTGGCCACCACCCAGACCCGGTCGTCGCCCCCATCGGTGCCCTGGCCGCGCAGGTCGAGCATCTCGGCGACGGGCGTCATGCCGTGCGGGGAGCGGCCCGAGGCGAGCACCACGTGGGCGCCCGCGTCGAGGGCGCGGTGGACGGCGTCGTACGTCGCCTGCTCGATCGTCTCGTAGGTGGTGCCGGCACCCTCGATCCACTTGAGCAGGGTGCCGTCGATATCCAGGGCGACCAGCTTGGGACTCCAGCCCGATCCGTCGCTCACGGGGCGACCGGCTCCAGGGTCTCGCGCCCGCCCAGCCAGGGCTGGAGTGCCAGGGGCACCCGCACCGAGCCGTCGGCCAGCTGGTGGGTCTCGAGGATCGCGACGATCGCGCGGGTCATGGCGCACAGGGTGCCGTTGAGCGTCGCGATCGGCTTGATCTCGGTCCCGAACCGGCCCCGGGTGTCGAGCCGCCGGGTCTGGAACTCCGTGCAGTTGGAGGTCGACGTGAGCTCGCGGTACTTGCCCTGGGTCGGGATCCACGCCTCGCAGTCGAACTTGCGCTGGGCGGACAGCCCGAGGTCGCCGGCGGCCACGTCGATCACGCGGTAGGCCAGCTCGAGCTTGTCGAGGAACGCCTTCTCGATGTCGAGCAGCCGCTGGTGCTCGGCGTAGGAGTCCTCGGTCGTGGTGTAGACGAACATCTCCACCTTGTCGAACCAGTGGACCCGGATGATCCCCTTGGTGTCCTTGCCGTGCGAGCCCGCCTCCTTGCGGAAGCAGGGGCTGAACGCGGCGTAGCGCAGCGGCAGCTTCTCGGCGTCCAGGATCTCGTCGGAGTGGTAGGCCGCCATCGGGACCTCGGAGGTCCCGACGAGGTACATGTCCTGGCCCTCGATGCGGTAGACGTCGTCGGCGGCCTGACCGAGGAATCCGGTGCCGTCCATGGCGCGCGGCTTGACCATCGACGGCGCGATGACCTGGGTGAAGCCGAAGTCGCGCGCGGTCTGGTTGGCGAGGTTGATCAGCGCGAACTCCAGCTCGGCGCCCACCCCGGTGAGGAAGTAGAAGCGCGAGCCCGACACCTTGGCGCCGCGGTCGAGGTCGATGGCGCCGAGCATCCGGCCGAGCTCGATGTGGTCGCGCGGCTCGAAGTCGAACTCCGCGGGGGTGCCGACGGTCTCGAGCACGACGAAGTCGTCCTCGCCCCCGGCCGGCACCTCGTCGGCGGCGAGGTTGGGGATCGACAGCAGCGCCTGCTGCCACTCCTCCTCGGCGAGCCCCTGCGCGCCCTCGGCCTCCTTGACCTCGGCCGAGAGGGTCTTGGTCTGCGCGAGGAGCGCCTGCTTCTCGTCACCCTGCGCTTGCGGTATCAGCTTGCCGAGCTGCTTCTGCTCGCCGCGCTTCGTCTCATAGGTCGCGATCGCCGCGCGGCGCGCGGTGTCGGCCGCCAGCGCCCGGTCGACGACGTCGTCGGACAGCCCGCGCTTGGCCTGGGCGGCTCGTACGCGGTCTGGGTCGTCTCGGAGGATGCGCGGGTCGATCATGACGTCAGGCTATCCGGGCGGCTCGACGCCGATCGAGCCAGTTAGGGCGGGCGTGATCCGGTCGCCCATACTTGGCGCCGTGCTCGACCGTTCCCGGACCTCCCTGCTCGCCTGGAGTGCCGTCTGTCTCGGCGGCGTCGCGCTGCTGGCCCTCGCCGTGCTGCAGGGCTGGGGGCCGCTGGCCGGGATCGACGACCGGGGCAACGCGGCACGCGCCTGGGCCGTCGACGACGACACCCTGCGACGGGTGCTGCGGGGCATCGAGCTCGCCTTCTCCACCCCGGCGATGACCGCCTACGCCGCGATCCTCACGGTCGCCATGCTGCTCAAGCGGCACCGCCGGGCGGCCGTCTACACCGCGGGCGTGACGGCCGTGACCGCGCTGGCGACCACTTTGATCAAGCTCGCGGTCGCCAGGGACCGGCCCGAATGGCAGGAGTCCGAGTGGCTGCTGAGCAACAACGCCTTCCCCTCGGGCCACGCGTCGTCCGTCGCGGCACTGGGTGGCGTCGTGATGGTGCTGGTGACGATGCTCGTACGGCGCTCCAGCGTGCGGCGGATGGCCGCCGGCACGGTGCTGTTCGTCGTGCTCGTGGTCTCCGCCGACCGGGTCCTGCTCGGGCGCCACTTCCCCACCGACGTGGTCGCGGGGACGCTCCTGGGCGCGGGGTTCGTGCTGCTCGGGCTGGCGCTCTACAGCCCGCTGCCTCGCAGCCACGCCGCGCGGATCGAGCCGCTCGCGGAGTCGATGCCGTCGGGTCGCAAGCTGGCCGTCGTACTCAACCCGATCAAGGTGGAGGACGTCGGGCAGTTCCAGTCGATCGTCACCGCGATGGCGCTCGAGGCCGGCTGGTCGGAGCCGACGTGGCACCTGACCACCGTGGAGGACTCCGGCACCGGCCAGGCCGAGCAGGCCTCGGTCGAGGGGGCCGGCCTGGTGATCGTGTGCGGCGGCGACGGCACCGTGCGCGAGGTGTGCGCCGAGCTCGCCGGCACCGGCATCCCGGTCGGGATCATCCCGGCCGGCACCGGCAACCTGCTGGCCCGCAACCTCGACATCCCGCTCTACATCCGGGCCGCGATCGACATTGCGCTGACCGGCCAGGACCGGGCGATCGACCTGGTGGCCGTGTCCGGTGACGGGTTCGAGGACACCCACTTCATGGTGATGGCGGGGATGGGCTTCGACGCCGCGATCATGGAGGGCGTCAACGAGGACCTCAAGAAGCGCGTGGGCTGGCTGGCCTACTTCGTGGCGGGGATGAAGTCGCTGATGTTCCCCGCGGTGCGGGTCGACATCTCCGTCGACGGCGGCGAGTACACCCGCCACCGCGCCCGCACCGTCGTCGTCGGCAACGTCGGCTTCCTGCAGGCCGGCATGCCACTGCTGCCCGACGCCGCCATCGACGACGGCGTGCTCGACGTCGTGATCCTGCACCCGCGCAACTTCTTCTCCTGGATCCCGCTCGTCTTCCGGGTCCTCTCCAAGGGCGCCCGCACCGACGACACCATCAACCGGATGACCGGCCACACGATCTCCGTCCGCGCCCACACCAGCACCCCCCGCCAGCTCGACGGCGACTCGATCGGCCCCGGCAAGGAGCTCCACATGGAGTGCATCCACGGCCGCCTCCTGGTCCGCGTCCCCCGCTAGACGCTGACCCGCCCGAAACTTTCGGGCGGGTCAGCGTCCCCGGGCGTGAGTTTCTGGCGGGTCAGGGGTTGACTGGTCGGCATGACCTCACGACCTGAGCCCCTGGCCGCCTGGCACCGCATCGCGGAGTCCCGCGACCCTGCGGGCCTGGAAGCCCTGCTCCACGAGGACGTCGTGTTCCGCTCGCCGGCGGTCCACAAGCCGCAGGAGGGGAAGGCGCTCACGACGGCCTACCTCGCGGCCGCGATCGTCGTGCTCGGCCCGACCATGCGCTACGTCGACGAGTGGTGGTCGGACTCGAGCGCCGTACTCGAGTTCGAGGCCGAGGTCGACGGCAAGACCGTGCACGGCATCGACATGCTGCGCTGGGGTCCGGACGGCCGGCTCACGTCGTTCACCGTGATGGTCCGCCCGATCCGGGGCCTCGAGGCGGTCATCGGCGCCATGGCGACCGAGCTGACCCGCTGACCCGGAGGAAACCCGTCAGTTCGTGACGGGTCAGCGTCAAGGAAGCGTCAAGGACGTACGACGGGGGGTCGCGGCGGGCGTGTGATGGAGATGTGTCCGATGTCCTCTACGTCTTCCTGACCATCGCGTTCTTCGTGCTCGCCGCACTCCTGGTCGGCCTCATCGACCGGCGGCTCGACCGATGAGCGAGGTGCTGCCCGCCGTCGGGCAGGTCCTCGTCCTGGTCGCGGCACTGGCGCTGGCGGTGCCGCTCCTGGGCCGCTTCCTGGCGTACCTCTACACCTCCCCCAAGCACCTCCGGGTCGAGCGGGCGACCTACCGGGTGCTGCGGGTCGACCCCGACGCCGACCAGCACTGGCGCACGTACACGCTCTCGGTCCTCGGCTTCTCGCTCGTGAGCATCCTGGCGCTGTTCGGCCTCGGGCGGCTGCAGCAGCACCTGCCGCTCTCGCTGGGCCTCCCCGCGCTGCCCGCCGACGGGGCCTGGAACACCGCGGTCTCCTTCGTGACCAACACCAACTGGCAGTGGTACTCCGGCGAGGTCACCATCGGGCACCTCCTGCAGATGTCGGGCCTGACGGTCCAGAACTTCGTCTCGGCCGCGGTCGGCATGTCGGTCGCCGCCGCGTTCGCCCGCGGGCTGGCCCGGTCGCAGCGCGACGGGCGGGTCGGCAACTTCTGGGCCGACCTGGTGCGCACCGTGCTGCGCGTCCTGCTGCCCGGGGCGGTGGTGTCCGCCCTGCTCCTGGTCGCGCTCGGTGCGATCCAGAACCTCTCCGGCGCCTCCCCGATCGGCACCCTCACCGGTGGCACCCAGCAGATGACGGGCGGCCCGGTGGCCAGCCAGGAGGCGATCAAGGAGCTCGGCACCAACGGCGGCGGCTTCTACAACGTCAACTCCGCCCACCCCTTCGAGAACCCCACCGCGCTGAGCAACCTGCTCGAGATCTTCCTGCTGCTCGTGATCCCCTTCGCGATGGCCTGGGCGTTCGGCCTGATCGTGCGCGACCGGCGCCAGGGCGTCGCCGTACTCAGCGTCATGGCACTGCTCCTCACGGTCTCCGTCGGCCTGCTCACGTGGGCCGAGATGGCCGGTCCCGGCCTGGTCCCGACCGCAGCAGGAGGTGCGCTCGAGGGCAAGGAGGTGCGCTTCGGGACCGCCGGCTCGGCGCTCTTCGGCGCCGCCACGACCGGCACCTCGACGGGTGCGGTCAACTCGATGCACGACTCGTTCACCGCCCCGGGCGGCGGGGTCACGATGTTCAACATGATGCTCGGCGAGATCGCGCCCGGCGGCGTGGGATCCGGCCTCTACGGCATGTTGATGCTGGCGGTCGTCACCGTCTTCCTGTGCGGGCTGATGGTGGGCCGTACACCGGAGTACGTCGGCAAGAAGATCGGGCAGCGCGAGATCGTCCTGGTGGCGCTCTACGTGCTGACCACGCCGATCCTGGTGCTCACGGGCGCGGCGATCGCACTCACCGCGTCCGACGGACTCGTGGGTCTCCAGGAGACCGGGCCACACGGCCTCTCCGAGGCGGTGTACGCCGTCACGTCGGCCGCCAACAACAACGGCTCGGCCTTCGCCGGCCTGACCTCCGGCACGCCGTTCTGGAACACGCTGCTCGGCGTGCTGATGCTCGCCGGACGCTTCCTGCCGATGATCTTCG
>JBAZRQ010000042.1:0-8824 GCA_041662925.1 Nocardioides sp.
CCATGACCGCGTCGACCTTGACCGGCAGCCGGGCGCCGGACTCGAACACCTCGTGCGCCCCGAGCTCGAGCGCCTTGGCCCGCTTGGCCTCGTCGCGCGAGGTGGCGAGCACCTTGAGCCCTCCGGCCCGGGCCAGGGTGATCAGCGCGGTCGCCACTCCCCCGCCGGCGCCCTGGACCAGCACGGTCTCGCCGGGCTTGAGGTCACCCTGGCTGAAGAGCATCCGGTAGGCGGTCAGCCAGGCCGTGGGCAGGCACGCGGCCTCCTCGAACGACAGCGACGCGGGCTTGGGGACGACGTTGACCGTGGGGACCACCACCGTCTCGGCGAAGGTGCCCTGGTGCCGCTCGGAGAGCAGGGAGCGCTTGGGGTCGAAGGTCTCGTCACCGCGCCACGAGGGGTCGGAGACCACCGCATGGACCACCACCTCGTTGCCGTCCTCGTCGTAGCCCGCCGCGTCGCAGCCGAGGATCATCGGCAGCGCCTCCTCGCGCAGGCCCACCCCCCGCAGCGACCACAGGTCGTGGTGGTTGAGCGAGGCGGCCTTGACGGTGACCCGGGTCCACCCGTCGGGGACCTCCGGGTCGGGCCGCTCGCCGACCACCAGGCCGGACAGCGGGTCGTCGGAGTCAGCAGTGGCGAAGGAGTCGGCGTAGACAGCGAACATGCCTCGACCTTACTGAGGCCCCCACTGACGGTCGGTCAGAGGCGTGCGACGCCGTCTCGGCGGGCGGCAGCCGACACGGCCTCCGCGACGGCCGGGCCGACCCGCGGGTCGAACGGCGAGGGGATGATCATCTCCTCGGACAGGTCGTCGCCCACCAGCGCAGCGAGCGCCTCGGCGGCGGCGAGCTTCATGCCCTCGGTGATGGCGGTCGCGTGTACGTCGAACGCGCCGCGGAAGATGCCGGGGAACGCCAGCACGTTGTTGATCTGGTTGGGGAAGTCGGAGCGCCCCGTGGCCACCACCCGCGCGTGCCGCTGGGCCACGTCGGGGTGGACCTCGGGCATCGGGTTGGCCAGGGCGAACACGATCGAGTCGGGCGCCATCGTGGCGACGTACTCCTCGGGCACGGTGCCGCCGGAGACACCGATGAACACGTCGGCGCCGGCGAGCACGTCGGCCAGCGAGCCGGTGCGGCCGAAGTGGTCGGCAGTGTCGACGGCCAGGGCCCGCTTGACCGGGGTGAGGTCGCCGCGTCCGGAGTGCAGGACGCCCTTGCGGTCGACGACCGCGAGGTCCTTGATGCCGGCCTCGAGCAGGATCCGGGCCACGGCCACACCGGCGGCGCCGGCACCGGAGATGACCACGCGGGTCCCCTCCGGGCTGCGGCCGGTGAGCTTGAGCGCGTTGGTGAGCGCGGCGAGCGCCACGACGGCCGTGCCGTGCTGGTCGTCGTGGAAGACGGGGATGTCGAGGCGCTCCTTGAGCCGGTCCTCGATCTCGAAGCAGCGCGGCGCCGAGATGTCCTCCAGGTTGATCCCGCCGAAGCTGGGGGCCAGCCGGACCACGGTCTCGATGATCTCCTCGACGTCGGTGGTGTCGAGGCAGATCGGGACGGCGTCGACGCCGCCGAACTGCTTGAACAGGACGGCCTTGCCCTCCATCACCGGCATCGCGGCGGCGGGCCCGATGTCGCCCAGGCCGAGCACGGCGGTGCCGTCGCTGACGATGGCGACCACGTTGGGAACCCAGGTGTAGTGCTGGGTCATCGAGGGGTCGGCGGCGATCGCCTCGCAGACGAGCGCCACGCCGGGCGTGTAGGCCTGGGCGAGGTCGTCGCGGCCGGCCAGCGAGACCGTCGAGACGATCTGCATCTTTCCGCCGACGTGCAGGTCGAAGACGGGGTCGCCGGCATGCGGGTGCGAGGAAGAGTCAGCAGATGCCACGAACATCGATCTTTCCACACCCGGCGGGGTCGCCCACACCAGTCCCAGATGAGGCCGGTCACAGCCGGCGGGCCGGCCGCGGCCAGGCCCGCGCCAGGACGACGGCCAGCACGTGCTCGTCGGCCACCGGCCCGCGGTGGCGCGAGTCGACCCCGGCCGCGGGGTTGTCGCTGAGCAGCCACCAGCCCGTCGTACGACGCTCGGCGGCACGCTTCACGGCGAGCGTCCCGTCAGCGAAGCGGGCCACCACGACGTCACCGGCCACCGGTCGGCGGCGGTAGGAGACCAGCAGCCGGTCACCCGCCGACAGGGCCGGCTCCATCGACTCCCCGCGTACGAGTGCCCACCCCAAGAACGCCCCTCGTCCACCCTCACGCATGCGGAGTAGTGTCCCAGCGAGAAGCACATACGACGACGAGAGGACACGCATGATCGCGCGACTGTTCGCCCCCACTGTCGAGGTCTCGGCCCACTGCGACCTCCCCTGCGGTGTCTACGACCCGGCCCAGGCACGGATCGAGGCGGAGTCGATCAAGGGGATCATCGCCAAGGTCGCCGACAACGACGACCCCGACTTCCGCACCCGGGCGATCCTGATCAAGGAGCAGCGCTCCGAGCTGGTCAAGCACCACCTGTGGGTGCTGTGGACCGACTACTTCAAGCCCCCGCACTT
This sequence comes from Nocardioides sp., assembly GCA_041662925.1. Lineage (GTDB taxonomy): Bacteria > Actinomycetota > Actinomycetes > Propionibacteriales > Nocardioidaceae > Nocardioides. The sequence continues at coordinate 2,564 of JBAZRQ010000042.1, forward strand.
CGAGAAGTACCCCCAGCTCCACACCCTGGTCAACGAGGCGACCAAGCTGGCCGGCGCCTCCGGCACCAAGGGCGAGCTCGACGCCGCCAAGGCCGACGAGCTGCTCGCCAAGATCGACGCGATCGCCGAGATCTTCTGGGAGACCAAGAAGGCCTGATCACCGCCGCAGGCTTCTGGCCTGCAACGAAGCTCCTCAGACGCCGCCTCAGTCCGCACAGGGTCCGCAAGGGCCGCAGGACTGAGGCGGCGTCTGGCACGTGTACCCCCGGAGACACTCACACCGCAGAGGCCGTCTCCTGTTAGCGGATCATTCGAGAAACCGATCCGAGGAGGTCGTTCGACACTCCTAGATTCCGTCCCGAGAGCTGCCAAGCGGCTTCCTAGGTCTACGCCTTCTCGGGATAGGAACCTCCATGCATCCGACTGCTGCCGTGCGTGCGCGCAGTGTCACCAAGACCTTCGGCGATGTCATCGCCCTCGACGGTGTCGACCTCGACGTGGCGGCCGGGCAGATCCACGGTCTCGTGGGACCCAACGGTGCCGGAAAGACCACGCTCCTGGGTCTCCTGCTCGGCCTGGCAGCGGCCGACGGGGGAAAGCTGGAGATCCTCGGGACGCCGGTGGGGCGCGCGCTCGCCGTCACCGGAGGTGTCGCGGGGTTCGTCGACGGTCCCGGCCTCTATCCGACGTTGACGGCTCGCCAGAACCTCACGACGCTGGCCAGCCTCCGTGGCGAGGAGGGCGGTCGCTCGGCGGCCCACGTTGACGAGCTGCTCGAACGGGTCGGGCTCAGCGAGGTGGCCGGCGACTCCGTCCGCGGCTTCTCCCTCGGGATGCGGCAGCGGCTCGGACTGGCCGCCGCTCTGCTCGGCGACCCGCGGTTGTTGGTGCTGGACGAGCCGGCCAACGGCCTGGACCCGGCCGGCAAGCGGCAGGTCCACCGGGTCCTCACCGATCTCGCGGCCTCGGGCGCGACGGTGGTCCTCTCCAGCCACCGGATGGACGACCTGGCCTCGCTGTGTGACGAGGTCACGCTGCTGTCGGAGGGCCGGGTCGTGTTCTCCGGTCCGGTGCGCAAGCTGGCCGCGGAGAGCGGCGAGCTCGACTACCGACTGGTGAGCTCCGACCCCGATGGCGCCCGCCGCATCGCCGGCGGCACGCCGTCGCTGCACCAGGTCGCGGGCCGCAAGGGCTCGCCGAAGGGCGATGACCACGCGCTGGTCGTACGCGGACCCGACCAGGCACTGGACGACCTGGTCGTGCGGCTGGTCGGTGCGGGCATCGCAATCCGCGAGCTAGGACCGGTCGTGCCGCCGCTCGAGGCCGCGTTCCTGGCGCTCACCGGCGCCGACACCGACGCAGACACCTACGCAGAGGAGCTCACCCGATGACCGCGATCACCATCGAGACACCGGTCCGGGTGGAGCCGGTGGCCCTGAGCCGCGCCTACCGCTTCGAGCTGGTCAAGCTGGTCTCGCAGTGGCGTATCCGGCTGGTGTTCATCGCCTGCCTGCTCGCGCCGACGATCTACTCCGCGGTGGTCAGCCAGCAGACCTCGCTGCCGGCCGACGCCCTCTACGGCCGCTTGATGAACCAGTCCGGATGGGCCGGCTCGCTGGCCATCCTCGTCTTCATGGGCACGCTCCTGCTGCCCCTGCTCACCAGCGTCGTCGCCGGGGACATCTTCGCAGTCGAGGACCGTCTGGGCACCTGGCGCCATCTGCTGGTCGCCGTCCGCTCGCCGCGCCGCATCTTCGCATCGAAGGCGCTGGCAGCGCTCACCGTCATTCTCGCGCTGCTTGCCTGCCTCGTGGCGTCGTCAATGGCAGGCGGCTTGCTCTCGATCGGCAGCCACCCGCTGCCCGGCCTCGACGGGCATCTGATCGGCTCCGGCGAGCTCGGCCGCACGGTCCTGCTGGCCTGGCTGACCATCATCCCTCCGACGCTCGCGTTCTCCGCGGTCGGCCTGCTCGGGTCGGTCGCGCTGGGGCGCTCGCCGCTGGGGCTGCTGATGCCGGTCGCGCTCGCGCTCGTGCTCATGGGCATCCAGGTCATGCCGGTGCCCGTCGCGCTCCGGGTGGCGCTGCCGATGAACGCGTTCATCTCTTACCGTGGCCTGTTCACAGAGCCCGGTCAGCTCGGGCCGTTCTGGATCGGGCTCGTCGTCAGCCTGTCCTGGGCCGCGCTCGCCACGTTCCTGGCCTACCGGCTGTTCGTGCGCCGTGACTTCACGGATCTGGCCAATGACGGCTCCGGCCGCCGCTTCGTTCTCGAAGGACTCGCCCCCCTGGTCGGCCTGGTCGCGGTGACGACCGTCGTCGTGGCCGCGACGACCGGCGCCACCGGCTCGGGCATCGAGAAGTCGAAGCTCGAGGCCGCACTGTCGACGTCGTTCTCCAACCTCTATGTGCTGCAGACCGAGCAGCTCAACCGCCCGGCGGTCACCGCGGCCCAGCTGCACGCCACCACGAAGTGCGACAAGGGCGGCGAGCGGGTCGAGGACGAGGGGGCGGGCGCCGGCTGGCGCTGCACCGTCAACTGGACCCTGCCGGGGACGACCGCCACCGGCAACGCGATCTACCAGCTCGACGTGGCTCCAGAAGGACGGTTCGTCGCCGACGGCGACGGCCCCAAGGAGGTCAACGGGTTCTTCCAGGTACGCACTCCCACGGGTGACGCACCGAACCCGCTGTGGCAGTTCGACGGCGTCGTCGATCTGCTCGATCCCGTTTCGAAAGGACAGCAATGAGAGTCACAAGAAACCGCGTAGTCAAGCCCACTCGAGGCTTCCTCCGCACCCGCTCGCTCGGCGTGATCGCCGGCGGGCTGGCCCTTGCGGTCACCGGTGGTGTCGCCTATGGCTCCACCGTCGGATTCGGCGAGAACCTCGTCGGCCAGGAGTACGGAGACGGCCTGCAGATCTCCTCCAACCAGATCATCAAGCCACTGGGCGAGCGGGTCATGACGCCGTACGGCAAGTTCATGGGCTCCACCGTCAGCCCCGACGGCCGGTTCCTGGCCGCGACGGCCAACGACCGCTCGGTCTCGCTGCAGATCTTCGACCTGGAGACCTACCGGCTGATCTGGCGCGGCGGCACCGCCGCCGGGGTAGACATGCGCTTGTCGGACAACACCGTCGGCCAGGAGAGCCCGCTCTACTCACCGGACGGCAGCTTGCTCTTCATGCCCAATGCCACCGGGATCACCAGGTTCCCCGTCAACGCCGACGGCAGCTTGGCGGCCGGCACCAAGATCGCGATCCCGGACGCGGACGGCCGGCGGGCACTGACGGCCGGGATGGCGTTCTCCCCGGACGGATCGACCCTGTACGCCGCCGTCAACGGCCAGAACACCGTCGTGGCGATCGACCCGGCCGTCGGCACGGTCAAGCGGACCTGGAACGTCGGCATCGCTCCCCGCCAGCTGGCATTCGTCGGCGACAAGCTCTACGTCAGCGACGAGGGCGGGCGCCGCGCGCAGGCGGGTGAGGACACCATCGAGTCCTACGGCACCCAGGTCCCGGCCGACCACTTCCTCGGCACCTCTACGACCGGTGTGCTCAGCGTCATCGACACCGCCGACGGCGGTGCTCCCGTGGGCCAGATCAACGTCGGACTGCACCCGACCGACATGCACGTCGAGGGTGGGACCCTCTTCGTCGCCAACACCAACGACGACACCGTCTCCGTGATCGACACCACCAGCGACAAGGTCGTCCAGACCATCGAGACCAAGCCGTGGCAGGGCTCCGAGGTCGGCTACGTGCCTGACGCCGTCACCGTGCACGACGACCGCCTGCTGGTCAGCCTCGGCCGGGCCAACGCGATCGCCGTCTACAAGCTCGGCGAGAGCGCGCTCGACCCGGTCAGCTACGTCGGCCTCATCCCGACCGACTACTACCCCGAGGACGTCTTCCCGGTTGGTGACCAGATCGTCGTGGCCAACCGCCGCGGCGTCGACGCGCTCGGACCGCTCATCACGTTCAACAAGGGCTACGGCACCACGCCGGCGACCGGTCACGGCACGCACGGCACGACCGCGTCGCTGACCCGGTTCACGATGCCGAGCGACCTCGAGATCAAGGAGACCCACACACCGACGGTGTTCGCCCAGAACGGCTGGGGCGACTCGGACACCGACGTCAAGCACGCCAAGGGCAAGAGGGCAAAGGCCGTGCCGGTGCCGAGGAGGATCGGTGACCCGTCGACCATCAAGCACGTCTTCATGCTGGTCAAGGAGAACCGGACCTACGACCAGGTCCACGGCGACATGCCCGAGGGCAACGGCGACCCGACACTGGCGCAGTTCGGCGAGGACGTGACGCCGAACATCCACGCACTCTCGCGCCAGTTCGGCCTCTACGACAACATCTACGACACCGGCACCAACTCCGCCGAAGGTCACAACTGGATCATGCAGGGTGACAACCCCGAGTACACGGAGTCGAGCGCGGGCGAGTACATCCGCAGCTACGACACGGAGGAGGACGTCCTGGGCCACCAGCGCTCGGGCTTCCTGTGGACCGCCGTCCAGGAGGCGGACCACACGGCCAAGAACTACGGAGAGTTCCTCTACTCCTCGAGCGGCAAGCCCGCCGGCTCGACCTGGCAGCAGTACTACTGCGCCGCCCAGTCCGTCGAGGACGGCGGCGACCCGGCGCAGCTGACCACCCCTCAGCTCAAGGGCAACTACGGCTCCCCGATCCCGTCGCTCAACGAGATCACGCTTCCGACAGCACCGCCGTTCGACATGCAGATCCCGGACCTGTACCGCTACCAGATCTGGAAGCAGGACTTCCAGGCGAACGGCCCGGCCGAGTTCAACATGGTGTGGCTCTCCGACGACCACACCGGCGGACCCGTGACGCCCCGGTCGAACGTCGCCGGTGGTGACCTCGCACTCGGCAAGATCGTCGAGACGATCTCGCACAGCAAGTACTGGAAGAACTCCGCGATCTTCGTGGTCGAGGACGACAGCCAGAACGGTCCGGACCACGTCGACGGCCACCGCGCTCCGATCCAGGTCATCAGCCCCTGGGCTGCACACGGCAGGACCATCTCGACGTACTACTCGCAGATCAACATGGTCCGCACCATCGAGCAGATCCTCGGTGCGGAGCCGCTGAACCAGAAGGTCGCCGCGGCGACCCCGATGTACGGCGCCTTCCAGTCGAAGCCGGACTTCACGCCGTACACGGCGCGGACGAACCGGGTCTCGCTCACCGAGAACATCGTGACCCCGCCCGCCTGTGGTCTCGACACACCGACCGGGCCCAACGCCGCGGCCCCGGCACCGGCCGTTCCGAGCAAGTACGTCTCCTACTCACGGGCGTGGGAGAAGTGGTCCACGAAGCAGCGGCTCACCGGCAAGTTGGCGCAGGCCGACTACGCAAACCCGGAACAGCTCAACCGGTGGACCTGGTACCAGACCCACGACTGGGACCTGCCGTACCCCGGCGACCCGAAGATCTACCTCCCCCACGAGGTGCCGGGCGCCGCACTGCCGGGCACAGAGGTCGAATGACCCCTTCCAGCGTTTGTCGAGGCCGGTCACCGGGTACACGCCGGTGGCCGGCCTCGGCCGTTCCTCGACACCACCGCAGTAGGGTCGGTCGACCCGAACCGCATCAACGAAGGACGAACACATGTCTGAGACGGGCACCGCTCAGGGCGGCTCCAAGAGCGACCGGGCCGACGTCGAGCTGCGTCTTCCCGCCGACAGCGCCTACGCGTCCGTGCTGCGTACGACGACAGCCGGCCTCGCCGCGCGTCTCGACTTCACCATCGACGACATCGAGGACCTCCGCATCGCCGTCGGCGAGGCCAACGCGATGGTGCTCCCGGAGGCCGACCCCGGCTCCGACCTCACCTGCGAGTTCTTCCTGACGCCCGGCGAGCTTCGGATCGCCGTCGGCGTCGACTCGGCCGAGGCCCCGGCACCCGACTACGACAGCTTCGCGTGGCAGGTGCTCAGCACGCTCGCCACCAGCGCCACCGCCGACGCCCGCGACGGCAGGTTCGTCGTGACCATGACGATGCAGTCGACGGCCGGCGGGCCCGGCCTCTGAGATGGACGTCCCACTTCCCGGAGGCATCTCGGCCTCTGACGACGTCGAACCCTTGGCCGGGGTCGAGCTCACGCGCCATCGCAGTGCGGGGCTGTTCGTGGAGTTCCACGACGACACCGCGCCCCAGGCCACCCGCGACGCGGCGCGCGACGCACTGGTCCACCTGCACCTGCCTCTCGTGGAGCACTGCGCGC
>JBAZRQ010000043.1:0-8784 GCA_041662925.1 Nocardioides sp.
GTTTCGAGGAGGTCCTGGCGCTCAGTCCACTGTGAAGGCGTTGGGCAGGGTCACGTCGTTCTCGACGAGGACCTGGAAGCCCGAGAGGATGAAGCCGATCGCGGTCTCGACCCGCTCCGCCGCGGCGATCGGGTCGTCGGAGCTGGACACTGCCTCGCCGGCCGACGACATCGCCCCGAAGAAGATCCGGGCGAACGTCTGCTGCATGGCGTCGTCCAGGTCCCACCTGCCGGCGGCGAGCACCGACTTGACGATGTCGAGGACGTTGGCGAACGTCGAGCGCTCCTCCTGCTCGCGGTAGCGCTCGTAGCCCAGCACCGCGGGGCCCTCCTGGATCACGATCCGGCGGTAACGGGGCTCCTGCACCACCTGGAGGAACGCGCGCAGGCCGGCCAGTGCCTTGTCCCACGGGTCGCGGTGACCGCGCAGTGCGCCCTTCACGGCGCGCGCCGCGTCGCTCTCCACGCGCTCGAAGACCGCCTCGAACAGCGCCTGCTTGCCGCTGAAGTGGTGGTAGAGCGCGCCCTTGGTGACCTGGGCGCCGGCCACGATCTGGTCGAGCGAGGCGGAGGCGTAGCCGTGGTCGGTGAAGAGCTGCTCGGCGACGTCGATCAGCGCGCGTTTCGTGGAGGCGGAGTAGGCCGCCCGTCGGCTGCCGACGGTGGGGACCTTGGGTACGAGCTTCGAGACCGCGGACTTGCTCATCCGACGAAGCATAGGCGTGCGCTCGGTCACTGGTGGTCAGGATCACCCGGCGTCAGGTTGAGGTACTCGCAGTCTGCTCCGTACTGTGGGTACGTACTCGCGGTATGCGAGTGCCGACAGAACCTTTAGGAGAACTGCCATGACCTGGAAGTCCTTCCACAACCGGGGCGAGATCCTCCGCTCCGTGACGGCTGCTGCCGACACCCGCCGCGACGGAGTCCTGCCCATGGACGTCGACGGGGTCTCCGAGACGTTCGGCGACGAGCTCACCCTGCTCGCGGCGCTGCAGCTGAAGTGGCACACCCGCCTCGCGGGCAACATCGAGAAGGCCCTGATCGACCAGCCGCTGGACCTCGACGCCGCCGTCGAGTCCGCCTGGGGCGAGACGGCCGACCGGATGCCCGGCATCCGGCTGGTCCTCGACCACTACCGGGCGAACCCGGTGGACGACGACATGGCCCGCGCCATGGCCAAGGCCACCGCCAAGGAGCACATGATGCTGGCGGCCACGGCCGGTCGCTCCAGCGTCGCGGACGCAGCGGCGGTGGCGGTGGGCGCGCAGCTGGAGGAGGCCGCGCGCCTCCACCACCGCGGGATCTCGACCGTTGGTGCCCGTGCGGGCGCCCACGCACGCCCCCACGAGCGGCAGAGCCTGCTCGGTCGCCTCAAGGCGGTCATGGCGGCCTGAGTCGGGGGTGGCCCCTGCCTGGGGGGAGGCGGGGGCTGCGGTGCGTCCACCGGGTGTTGCATGATGGCGAAATGACGCAGGTGACGGCTGGGATGCTCCTGGTAGCCACGCCTGCCCTCCTCGACCCCAACTTCGTCGATGCAGTCGTGCTGATGCTCGACGTCGACGACGACGGGGCGCTGGGTGTCGTCCTCAACCGGCCCTCCGGGCTCCCGGTGGCCGAGGTGCTCGATGCCTGGCGCGACGTGGTCACCGAGCCCGAGGTGCTCTTCCAGGGCGGTCCCGTCATGACCGAGGGCGCCCTGGCCGTGGCGCTGCTGCGCTCCGCCGCCGACAACCCCGTGGGGTTCCGGACCGTGACCGGCCAGCTGGGCCTGATCGACCTCGACACCCCTGTCGAGCTGCTCGGCGACAGCCTGGACTCGCTGCGGATCTTCGCCGGCTACGCCGGCTGGGGCGCCGACCAGCTCGAGGGCGAGATCGCCGAGGGCAGCTGGTACGTCGTACCGGCCCACGCCGCCGACGTCTTTCGCGAGGACACCTCTGACCTCTGGCGCGACGTGATGCGCCGCCAGCCCGGCGACCTGGCCTGGCACTCCACGCGCCCGGCCGACCCGGACCTCAACTGACGCGTGACGTCCGTCGCGGCGCTTTACCTTGCTGAGCGGGGCAGCTAGCACCGCGCTGTGACCGGGGTTACGCCTGGGAGGTGCTGGATTTGAGGCCCCCAGGGCCCCTCTGGCTGACTTGTTGCTAACTCCCTGCTTGCAACAGCTAGCAGGGTCGCAACGAAAGCAGCCCGTTCCATGCGCTTCCGCCTCCGGCACCTTCTGATGGTGCCCACCGTCGCCGTCGGCCTCCTCGGCACCTCGTCCGCCGAGACGCCCGCGTTCCACGCGACGAGTGCGCAGGTCCAGACGCCCGCCTACCTCGTCGCCGGCGGGCACACCTTCGAGCGCACCCCGTGGGCGCTGCCGGTGGCCGACTACCGGCTCACGGGGCGGTTCGGTGACGCCGACTCCCTGTGGTCCAGCCGTCACACGGGCCTCGACTTCGCGACCGCGCAGGGCTCCACGATCCGCGCCGTCGCCGGCGGCATCGTCACGCTGGTGGAGTACGACGGGTCCTACGGCTACAAGACCGTCGTCACCCTCGAGGACGGCACCGACATCTGGTACTGCCACCAGGACGAGCAGCTCGTCACGCCCGGAGAGCGGGTCCGCGCCGGCGAGCCGATCGGGACCGTGGGCTCCACGGGCAACGTCACCGGGCCCCACCTGCACCTCGAGGTCCGCCCCGGCGGCGGCGACCCGGTCGACCCCTGGCGCGCCCTGGCCGCCCACGGCCGACGCGCCTGAATCCCACCTGGTTTCCCGACCCCGGCCAGGGCTTAGAGTTGGGGGGTGACCTCCATCGGCTTCTCGACCAAGACGGACACCATCGTCGAGCAGGACCGTCGTACCGTCCCCACCGACGAGGGTGACCACGAGCGGTTCTCGCACTACGTCGACAAGGACAAGCTGACCGAGGCGATGGTCATGGGCACCCCGGTGGTGGCCCTGTGCGGGAAGGTCTGGGTGCCGAGCCGGGCGCCCGAGAAGTTCCCGGTGTGCCCGGAGTGCAAGGAAGCCTTTGAGAACTTCAAGGGCGACGACGAGTGACGCGAGGCGCTGACCATCTCGACGCCACCGCCGCCCCCGTTCCAGAACTGATCCCCGCGCTCACCCCGGCCTGGCCGGACCGCGCCGCCTGGGGCACGGCGCCCTCCCTGCGCGCCTGGCAGACGGCGGCGATGCGCGACTACGTCGAGCGCTCCCCGCGCGACTTCCTGGCCGTGGCGACGCCCGGCGCCGGCAAGACGACCTTCGCGCTCTCGGTGGCTGCCGAGCTGCTCGGCCGTCGGGTCGTCGACCGGATCATCGTGGTCGCGCCCACCGAGCACCTCAAGCTGCAGTGGGCCGAGGCCGCGGCTCGGGCCGGGGTGCCGATCGACCCGTCGTACTCCGCCGGCAAGGGCAAGATCTCCAGCGACTACCTCGGGGTCGCGGTCACCTACGCCGGGGTGGCGGTCAACCCGCTGGCCATGCGGATCCGCACCGAACGCTTCAAGACCCTGGTGATCCTTGACGAGGTGCACCACGCCGGCGACGCGCTGTCGTGGGGCGAGGGTGTGCGTGAGGCCTTCGAGCCGGCCGCGCGGCGGCTGGCCCTCACCGGTACGCCGTTCCGCTCCGACATCAACCCGATCCCGTTCGTCACCTACGCGCCCGGCCCCGACGGCGTACCTCGCTCGGTCGCCGACTACAGCTACGGCTACGCGCAGGCGCTGGCCGACCACGTCGTCCGGCCCGTGCTCTTCATGGCCTACTCCGGCGAGATGACCTGGCGTACCCGCGCCGGTGACGAGATCGCCGCGCGGCTCGGGGAGCCGCTCACCAAGGACCTCACGTCGCAGGCGCTGCGTACGGCGCTGGACCCCTCCGGCTCCTGGATCCCCTCCGTGCTGGAGGCGGCCGACCGGCGGCTCTCCGAGGTACGCCGGCACGTGCCCGACGCCGGCGGGCTGGTGATCGCCACCGACCAGGACTCGGCCCGCGCCTACGCCAAGGTGCTGCGGCGGATCAGCGGCGAGCCGCCCGTGGTGGTGCTCTCCGACGAGAAGGCCGCCTCGAAGAAGATCGCGGGGTTCGCCACCAGCGAGGCGCGCTGGATGGTCGCCGTACGGATGGTCTCCGAGGGCGTCGACGTGCCCCGCCTGGCGGTCGGCGTCTACGCCACGACCACCTCGACCCCGCTGTTCTTCGCCCAGGCGGTCGGCCGGTTCGTGCGCGCCCGCTCCCGGGGCGAGAGCGCGTCGGTGTTCGTCCCGTCGGTGCCCGCCCTGCTCGGCTTCGCCTCCGAGATGGAGGTCGAGCGCGACCACGTGCTGGGGCGCAAGGTCACCGACGAGGGCGACATCTTCGCCGCCGAGAAGGACCTGCTCGCCAAGGCCGAGGCAGGCGACACCGAGGCGGGTGACGAGGGGCTGCCCTTCGAGGCCCTCGGCTCGGAGGCGCGCTTCGACCGGGTGCTCTACGACGGCGGCGAGTTCGGCCACGCGGGAGAGGTGCACGTCGGGTCCGAGGAGGAGATGGACTTCCTCGGGATCCCCGGGCTGCTCGAGCCCGGCCAGATGCGCGAGCTGCTCCAGCAGCGGCAGAGCGACCGCGCCAAGCAGCAGAAGCGCTCGGCGCTCCCGCCCGACCCGACCGACGCCACCGAGAGCCTGATGGCCCACGAACACCTCGCCGTGCTCCGGCGTGAGCTCAACGGACTGGTCGCCGCCTGGTTCCACCGCACCGGCCAGGCGCACGGGATCACCCATGCCTCCCTGCGCAAGGAGTGCGGCGGCCCCGCGGCCGCGGTGGCCAACGCCGACCAGCTCCAGCTCCGGATCAACCGGGTGCGGGAGTGGGCGGCGCGCAAGTCGTCCTAGGGTGGGCGCCATGGCCGCGGAGACCTCCCAGACGCTCGACCGGGGGCTGCGCGTGCTGTCCGTCCTCGCGGGAGCGCCCGACGGGCTCACGATCACCGAGCTCGCCACCCGGCTCGACGTCAACCGCACGGTCGTCTACCGACTGGTCAGCACGCTCGAGCAGCACGCGTTGGTACGACGGTCCGCGCGCGGCCGTCTCCACATCGGCCTGGGGATGCTCCACCTCGCCTCGGCGGTGCACCCGCTGGTGCGCGACGTCGCCAACCCGCTGCTCCGCGAGCTCGCGGAGTCGGTCGGCTGCACCGCGCACCTGACCGTGGCCGAGGGCGACGAGGCCCTGGCCCTCGCGGTGGTCGAGCCGTCCTGGACCGACTTCCACGTCAGCTACCGGGTCGGCTCGCGCCATCCGCTCACCCAGGGTGCGGCCGGCAAGGCGATCCTGGCCGGCCGGGCGGGGGAGGCGACCCCCTACGTGCTCACCGCCGGCGAGCTCCAGGCCGGCGCCCGTGGACTGGCGGCGCCGGTGCTGGGGGTCGAGGGGCTGGAGGCCAGCGTGGGCATCGTGACCCTCGGTGACCTCGACGCCGACAAGCTCGGGCCGCTGGTCGCCGAGACGGCCGAGCGGGTCCGCCGGGCGCTCAGCAGCCCGGATCGCTAGCCGCCACCAGGGGCAGCGTCCGGAAGGGCACCTGCTCGGCCAGCGCGATCACTGTCGAGCAGCGCTGCACCCGTTCGTCGTCGAGCACGTGGTCGATCACGCGCTGCAGGTCGGCGTTGGTGCGGGCGACGACCCGGACCCACATGTCGCCGGCTCCGGTGATGGTGTGTGCCTCGAGCACCTCCGCGATCGAGGCGAGGTGTCGCCCGACCGCGTCGTGGGTGGCGTCGGCACCGGCCCCCTGGCGGATCTCGAGGGTCAGGAACGCCGTGACCGGGTAGCCCAGCGCGTCGGGGGAGAGGTTCGGACCCCAGCCGGTGATGACACCGCTGGACATGAGCTTGTCGAGGCGGGCCTGCACGGTGCCGCGGGCGACCCCGAGGCGCCGGGAGGCCTCGAGCACGCCGATGCGGGGGTCGCCGGCGAAGAGCTCGATCATTCTGCGGTCCAGGTCGTCCACGCGTTGCTCCGATCTTGGACAAGTTGCGCACTGGGTCGTCGGACTGTTGCACAGACTGTCAGCACCAGACACCCTGACGCCATGACGACGACTGCTTCCACCGGTGGCGCCCTGACCGCCGACGAGCTCAAGGCCGACCTCACGCTCGAGCAGCTCCGGCAGCTCGTCGGCCTCGTCGAGTACGACGAGGAGGGCGACGTCTTCCCGGTCACCGGGTGGGACGCGATCGTGTTCGTCGTGGGCAACGCCACGCAGGCCGCGCACTACTACCAGTCCGCCTGGGGCATGGAGCTGGTCGCCTACTCCGGCCCCGAGAACGGCCAGCGCGACCACAAGTCGTTCGTCCTGCGGTCGGGCTCCATCAAGTTCGTCGTCAACGGCGCGGTCGACCCCGACAGCTCGTTGGCAGACCACCACCGCCGCCACGGCGACGGTGTCGTCGACATCGCCCTCGAGGTGCCCGACGTCGACCGCTGCATCGCCCAGGCGCGCCAGGCCGGTGCCACTGTCGTCCGCGCGCCCGAGGACGTGACCGACGAGCACGGCACGGTCCGGATCGCGGCCATCGCGACGTACGGCGAGACCATCCACACGCTCGTCGACCGCAGCCGCTACCAGGGGCCCTACCTCCCGGGCTACGTCACGCGGGAGAGCGGCTGGGTCAAACGTGACGGGCAGCCCAAGCGCCTCTTCCAGGCCCTGGACCACATCGTCGGCAACGTCGAGCTCGGCCACATGGACGAGTGGGTCTCCTTCTACAACCGGGTCATGGGCTTCGTGAACATGGCCGAGTTCATCGGCGACGACATCGCCACCGACTACTCCGCGCTGATGAGCAAGGTCGTCGCCAACGGCAACCACCGCGTGAAGTTCCCGCTCAACGAGCCGGCGATCGCGAAGAAGAAGTCGCAGATCGACGAGTACCTCGAGTTCTACCGGGGCGCCGGCGCCCAGCACCTGGCGGTCGCGACCAACGACATCGTCGCCTCGGTCGACGCCCTGCGGGCCAACGGCGTCGAGTTCCTCGTGACCCCCGACTCCTACTACGAGGACCCCGTGCTGCGGGCCCGGATCGGCAACGTCCGGGTGCCGATCGAGGAGCTGCAGAAGCGGGGCATCCTGGTCGACCGCGACGAGGACGGCTACCTGCTCCAGATCTTCACCAAGCCGCTCGGTGACCGGCCCACCGTCTTCTTCGAGCTCATCGAGCGCCACGGCTCGCTGGGCTTCGGCAAGGGCAACTTCAAGGCGCTGTTCGAGGCGATCGAGCGCGAGCAGGACGCGCGCGGCAACCTCTGACCGAGAGACCTCCTGGACGGGTCACGCGTCCGGCCGCTGGGCGGTCGCGGCGAACAGGTCGGTGCCGATCTCGACGAGTCGCTCGGGCGTGAGGTCCAGCTCGTCGAGCAGCCATGCGGCGACCAGCTCTGCGAGGCCGGCGACGAACGCCATCGCGTTCAGCCTGGCGCGGTCGGGTGGCCACACCCGCTCGCCGTAGATGGTCCGCGACTCCGCGGCCACGATGTCGCCGAACCAGGCGAGGAGCTCGCGGCGTCGGGTGCGCAGCGCGGCGTTGGCCGTCGCCTCGAGCACGACGACCCGACCTAACGCGGGGTGCGTGCCCAGGAGGTCCAGTACGGCGGACAGTCCCGCGCGCACGCGGTCGACCGGCGGGCCGAAGCTCCCGGCCACGGCGGTCACCGCGGTCTCCGCGATCCGGGAGGCGGCGGTCTCCAACGCAGCCACCAGGGCTTCGTCGCGGGAGCCGAAGCTCTCGTAGAAGTAGCGCTCGGTCAGCCCGGCGCCGGCGCAGGCGGCGGTCATCGTCGTGCGTGCCTCGCCCTGCTCGGCCAGCAGGGTGATCGTGGCCTCGACCAGCCGGGCCCGCCGCGCGGCGACGCGCTCGTCCGCGCTCTGTCCTCCGTAGCTCCGGGTGCTGGCCATGGCGCCCATCCTTGACAGGGAATCGATCCTGCGTCAATCTGACAGGCGTTCCTGTCAGATTGCCACCGCACGACCTGAAGCGAGGACCCACGCGTGAACCGAGCCATTGCCTCCAGGACCTTCATCGTGACCGGGGGAGCGCGCGGCATCGGCCGGGCCACGGTCGAACGCCTGGCCCGCCAGGGCGCGCGCGTGGCCATCGGGGACCGTGACGTCGAGCTGGCCCGCGAGGTCGCGCGGCCGTACGGCGACCGAGTGCTGGCCGCGGCGCTCGACGTGACCGACCCCGCCTCGTGGCGCGACTTCCTCGAGGCGACGTCCGCGCTCGGCCCGTTCGACGTACTCGTCAACAACGCCGGGATCATGCCGTTGGGTTCGATCCTGAAGGAGCCGGACGCGGTCACCCGGGCGATCGTCGACGTCAACCTGCACGGCCTCATCAACGGCACCAAGGCCGTCGCGCCCGGCATGGTCGAGCGCGGCAGTGGCCACATCATCAACGTGGCCTCGGCGGTGGGGCGCGTGGCCGTCGCCAACGGTGCCACCTACTCCGCCTCGAAGTTCGCGGCGGTCGGGTTCAGCGAGGCCCTCCGTGCCGAGCTCGAGCCGCACGGCATCGACGTGACCGTCATCCTCCCGACGGTGGTGCAGACCGAGCTGGCCTCAGGCGTGCCCCAGACCCGGGGAGTCAAGCCGGTGACGGCCGACGACGTGGCCCGCGTGATCGAGTCGGCGTTGCTCGACCCGAAGCCCGAGCTGTGGGTGCCGCGCTGGACCCAGGGCCTGGCCAAGGTGGCGCAGCTGCTGCCGCGCCGGGCGCAGGCCGCGGTCGCCCATGCGCTCAAGGCCGACAC
>JBAZRQ010000044.1:0-8769 GCA_041662925.1 Nocardioides sp.
AGGTCGTCGGTGTAGGCACGCACCAGGAAGCGGTGGCGCTTGTTGAGTCGGTTGATGGCGAGAGGCCGACCGGCGTAGCGAGGGTTGTCCGAGAGGAAGTCGAAGAAGGCCACCGCTCGACAGTAGTGCGGCCGGGGGGGTGTCCGACCAGGGTCAGGCGTGGACGCGGTGCTCCTGGTCGAGCTCCGCGAGCTCGTCCTCGGGGGCGGGCTGCTTGAGGTGCGGGCGGTGGAGCTGCTCGCCCTCGACGTCGACGACGGGCAGGATCTTGTCGAGCCAGGCGGGGAGCCACCAGGCCTTCTCGCCGAGCAGGTACATCAGGGCGGGGATCAGCGTCATCCGGACGACGAAAGCGTCGAGGAAGACCGCGACCGCGAGCGCGAAGCCCATCGACTTGATGATCGGCTCGTCGATCAGCATGAACGCGGCGAACACCGAGATCATGATGACCGCGGCCGCGGCGACGACGCGGGCGCTGTTGCGGAAGCCGTCGACCACGGCGTGCCGGGTGGACATGCCGTGCACGTGTGCCTCGCGCATCCGGGTCACCAGGAACACCTGGTAGTCCATCGCCAGCCCGAACACCAGGCCGATCAGGAAGATCGGCATGAAGCTCACGATCGGCTGCCCCTCGACCAGCCCGAACGCGCCCTCCTGGAAGACCGCGACGGTGGCACCGAGCGTGGCCAGCACCGAGAGCAGGAAGCCCAGCGTCGCGGTGAGCGGCACGAGGAGCGAGCGGAACACGACCGTCAGCAGGATGAACGCCAGCCCCACCACGATGGCGAGGTAGATCGGCAGCGCGTCGCTGAGCCGCTTCGACACGTCGGTGGTGATCGCGGTCAGGCCGGTCACGCCGAGCGTCGCACCGGTCTCCTCCTCGATCCCGTCCTGGCCGTCACGGAAGGCGTTGAGCAGGTCCTCGGTGGCGGTGTCGTCGGCGCCCGTCGTGGGGGTCACCAGGACCTGCGCGCCGGTGCCGGCCTCGTTGCTCATGATCACCTGGGCGTTGGCCACGCCGTCCTGGCCGGCGGCCCACTCGGTCACGTCGCCGTACGCCGCGCCGCGCTCGTCCTCGGGGAGGTCGCGGGCGTCGACCACCAGCAGCATCGGGGCGTCGCGGCCGGGGCCGAACGCGTCGGCGATGAGGTCGGAGGCCTTGCGCTGCGTGGTGTCGGGCGAGGCGGTGCTGTCGGTCGGGAACGCGAGGTGCAGGCCCTGCAGCGGTACGGCGATGGCACCCAGCGTGACCACGGTCAGCACGACGAAGGCCAGCGGTGCGCGAGCGATGAACCGGGACCAGCGGACGCCGTTGTTGAGGATCCGGTTGTCGGCCTCGCGGGTCGGGCGGTACTTGCGGACCTGCGCGCCGAACGCCTTGGACTTGGTCATGCCGAGGATGGCGGGCAGCAGCGTGAGGGCGACCAGGACGGCGATGAACACGGTGGCCGCGGCGGCCAGGCCCATGGTGCCGAGGAACGGGATCCGCACGACCAGCAGCGCCGCCAGCGCGATCAGCACGGTGAGGCCGGCGAAGACGACCGCCGAGCCGGCGGTGCCGACCGCGATGCCCGTCGCCTCCTCCCGGTCGTCGGTGTGGTCGAGCTCGCTGCGGTAGCGCGCCAGGATGAACAGCGCGTAGTCGATGCCGACGGCGAGCCCGATCATCGTGGCCAGCATCGGGGTCGTGGAGCCGATGTCGGTGAACGCCGTCATCGCGGTGACCCCGGTGATGCCGAGGGCCACGCCGAGCATGGCGCTGACGATGGGCAGGCCGGCGGCGACCAGTGACCCGAAGGTGAGCACGAGCACGAGCAGCGCGACGGCGATGCCGATCAGCTCGGAGGTCCCGCTGAGCTCGGTCATCCCGACCGAGCCGGAGCCGTTGGCCTCGACCTGCAGGCCGTCGCCGCGGGCGTCGTCCATGACCTCGCCGAGGGCCTCGATGGTGGCGGGCTCGACGTCGGCGACGGTCTCCACGTCGAAGTCCCAGGTGATGGTGCCGACCCGACCGTCCTCGTTGAGCGGCGACAGCGCGGCCGCGTTGTCCAGTGCATCGGCGCGCGGCGTACCGGCGTCGGTCGCGGCCTGGAGCAGCGCGTCGCGCTGCTCCGCGGCGGCCGTGACCGGGTCGGCCAGCGGTGTCTCCGGCATCTGCGGCAGGGCGGACAGGCCCTCGATCAGCGCGTCGACCTGGCCGGCGTACGCCGGGTCGTCGAGCCGGCTGCCCTCGGGGGCGGCCACGACGACCTTGACCGAGGCCTGGTCGAAGGCGTCGACGGCGTCCGGGAACAGCTCGGCCTGCAGGTCGGAGGCCTTCTCCGACGGGATGCCCGGGATCGAGAACGAGTCGGTCATCGGCTTGCTCATCGTGGCGGCAAAGGCGCCGACGGCGACCATCGCGATGATCCACGCCGCGATGAACAGCGGCCAGCGGCGGAACGCGGTCTTGCCGAGGCGGTAGAGCAGGGTGGCCATGAGGTTCTCCAGGTCTGGATCGGGGAAGGCGTGGGGCAGGTGTGGGGGAGTCAGGCGAGCAGGTCGCGCGCGGTGCGCAGGCTGTCGAGGAAGATCTCGGCCAGCGGCCGCTCGGGCTCGTTGCTGTTGGCGGGGATGCAGCCGTCGAAGATCGCCACCAGCAGCCGGATCAGCAGCCGGGCCCGGGCCTCGCCGAACTCCTCGCCCTCGCGGGCGAGGATCACGTGGACGAACTCGCTGGTGAGCTCCTGGAACCGCTCGTGGGCGGCCATGATCAGCCGCGGTGTCGTGGTGACCACCCGGTGGCCGAGCTCCATCTCCTCGCGGGTGAGCGTCTTCGTGCTCAGGAGTACGGCGGCCAGCTCGCCCAGGTCGTCGACCAGGTGGCCGTGCGGCCCGCCGGCGTGGAACGTGGCGAGCACCGACGGCGGCAGGTCGGGCGGGTTGCCGAGGACGGCGTCGACCTTGCTCGGGAAGTAGTTGAACAGGGTGCGCCGGGAGACCTCGGCGGCCTCGGCGAGCTCGTCCATGGTGAAGCCGTCCAGACCGCGCTCATCGGTGAGCCGCTGCGCGCAGACGGTGATCCGGCGCTCGGTCTCCAGCCGGCGCCGCTCACGGGTCGTTGCACCTTCGGTCATGGAGTGCATTCTTGCACTAATCCACACAAAGTGCAGAAATGTGGCGCCCGTCACTCCGGTGGGCGCCCGCCCCTCGGCGCGGGACTTGCCTGCAACCGGGCCGGGGGTTCAGGGTGTCGAGGTGTCCCGCCAAGCTGCCACCTCCTCGTCGTACTCGATCACCATGCGCCTCTACACGGCGCCCGACCACGGCGTCGTCGGCGCCGTCGCGACCTCCATCGCGCAGGCGGGGGGCATCGTCACCGCGATCGACGTCGCCGAGTCCACCGGTGACCGCGTGGTCGTCGACGTCACCTGCTCGGCCGGTGACGCCGAGCACGCCGAGGAGCTCGCCGCGGTGGTCGAGGCACTCCCTGGCGTCGAGATCCACAAGGTCAGCGACCGGACCTTCCTGCTCCACCTGGGCGGCAAGATCGCGGTGCACAGCAAGGTGCCGCTGAAGACCCGCGACGACCTGTCGATGGCCTACACCCCCGGGGTGGGCCGGGTGAGCATGGCGATCGCCGAGCATCCCGATGACGTGTGGCGGCTGACCTCGAAGGGCAACACGGTGGCCGTGGTGACCGACGGCTCCGCGGTCCTCGGGCTGGGCAACATCGGGCCGGGTGCGGCGCTCCCGGTGATGGAGGGCAAGGCGGCGCTGTTCAAGCGGTTCGCCGACATCGACGCCTGGCCGATCTGCCTGGCCACGCAGGACACCGACGAGATCGTGCGGGCGGTCGAGATGATCGCACCGGGCTTCGGGGGCATCAACCTCGAGGACATCGCGGCGCCGCGCTGCTTCGAGATCGAGCGCCGGCTGCGCGAGAGCCTGGACATCCCGGTCTTCCACGACGACCAGCACGGGACGGCGATCGTCGTGCTCGCCGCGCTCACCAACGCGCTACGGGTGGTGCGCAAGGACCTGGCCGACACCACGATCGTGGTGGCCGGCTCGGGTGCCGCCGGCACCGCGATCGTCACGCTGCTGCTCGCCGCCGGGTGCACCGACGTCGTCGTGTGGGACCGGAAGGGCTGCCTGACCGCCGACCGCGAGGGGCTCTCGGGGCCCAAGCAGGAGCTCGCCGCGGTGACCAACCCCCGCCAGGTCCACGGCGACCTGCATGCGGGTCTGATGGGCGCCGACGTCTTCATCGGCGTCAGCGGACCGGGCCTGATGCAGGCGGAGTGGATCCGCGACATGGCCGACGACGCGGTGGTCTTCGCGCTGGCCAACCCCGTGCCCGAGGTCGACCCCGCCGAGGCCGACAAGTACGCCGCGGTCGTGGCCAGCGGCCGCTCGGACTACCCCAACCAGATCAACAACGTGCTGGCGTTCCCCGGCGTGTTCCGCGGGCTGCTCGACGCGCGCGCCACCGAGATCACCGTCGACATGCTGCTGCGCGCGGCGGCGGCGATCGCGCACGCGGTCGACGACGACGAGCTCAACTCCAACTTCATCATCCCGAGCGTCTTCCATCCCGACGTGCCCAAGGCAGTGGCCGCGGCGATCCGCGGTCAGCGGTAGCGCATCGCGCTGGGCGCGCGGAACTTCACGACGGAGGCCAGCGCGTCCTCGCGCAGCACCTCGTCCTCCGCGCGCACCTCGACGGCGTACGGGTGCTCGGCGTAGACCGAGATGAGGACGTAGCCGTCCTCGAACGCCCGCCGCCACTCGTAGCGCACCGGCCGTCCGCCCGTGGCCTTGACGGTCGTGCGGTCGACACCGGCGTAGCTCCGCTCGAGGTAGGCGAGGCTCTCCTCGACCTCGGTCAGCTCGCTGTAGGTGATCAGCACCGGGGAGCCGGCGATCTCCACGTCACAGGCCCACATCGTCGGCCCCTGGAACTCCGGGTGGTCGTCGAGCACGTCGCGGCAGCCCTCGTCGCCGGGGCGGAACGACGGGAACACCCAGCGCAGGCCGCGTACGCCGGTCGGCCGGCCGCAGGCGCCCGGGTCGGTCCGCTGCTCGCCGTCCCAGCAGGACACCGTCACCGGGTCCGGCTCCTTGGCCGGTACCTCCGCGAAGAGCAGGCGCGCGCCGACGGCGCCCGTGGCCACGAGCACAGCGAGCAGCACGAGCATGGCCAGCGTCGTACGTGTCGTGCGCCCCCGGCCCGGCTCAGCCATCTGGTTCCCCTGTCGCTGCGGCGCTGGTGCGCTCGCGCCATTGTGGCGGGAGCCGGGTCCGGGCGCGAGCGTTCGCTCCTACACTCACCGTCATGAGCGCCCACGAGACCCGGCTGCTGCTGCTGGGTGCCGTGGCGATGTTCGAGCCGATCAACGGCTACCAGATCCGCCGCGAGCTGGTCTCGTGGGAGGTCGACAAGTGGGCCCACGTCAACCCGGGGTCGATCTACCACGGCCTCGCCCGGCTCACCGAGCAGGGACATCTGGTGCGCCACGAGCTGCGCGACGGCACCCGCGACGTGGCGGTCTACGAGCTGACCGCGCAGGGCCGCGACGAGCTCGCGACCCTGATGCGCTCGTCGCTCGAGACCGTCGACCCCTACGACTCGGTGGCGTTCCACGCGGCGTTCAGCATGCTGCCGCTGATGGGCCGCAACGAGGTGCTCGCCGCCCTCGAGGCCCGGCGCCGCGGGCTGGAGGAGACGATCGCGCGGTTCCCGGAGGCCGAGCTCGAGACCGGGGAGCGCGCGAAGGACTGGGGTCCGCCGCACGCCCTGAGGGCCGTGCTGCTGTGGCGAGACACGTCGGTCACCGAGCTCGCGTGGCTCGAGCGCACCCTGCGCGACATCGAGGACGGGTCGCTGAGGTTCGAGCGCCACGAGGACTGGGGCTGGGAGCCGCCCGCCGACGACCCGGGCTGGCAGATGGAGCTCGACCGGACGAAGTACCGCGCCCTGCTGGGCCGCTGACGCCAAAGTAAAATCTAGTGCAGGACCTAAGTCCGTACCCCTTCCGGCGCGGTGTATGCGCTTTGGCGACGCACAATAGAGGTATGGCGTCGTACGGAGTCCTGGTCTCGAAGACCGGCCACCTCATGGTGGAGACCACAGGCGCGGGCGGCAACAGCGACACCGATGCCGCGCTCGACCGGTTCCAGCTGTTGTGGGGAGGGGCCTGGGTCGCCGGACGGCTGACCCTCACCAAGCTCCACCTCACCTACGTCCCCAACCGCGCCGGGCGAGGCATGCCGATGATGAACCTCAACCTGCGTGACATCTCCGAGGTCGAGATCGGTGGCGGCCGAGTCTCCAAGGTGATCGGGCTCCGCACCGCGCGCCACGTCATCCACATCAAGTGCCTGGGGGCGCCCGCGATCGCCACCCAGATCGCCGGCCTGGTCGAAGACCAGAAGCGCGCGCACCGACGCGTCTGAGCCCGGCTGAGCCCTGCTCGGCGGGGAGTCGCCCCGGCCACCGATGAGTCTGGGTCGGCGGCCGGGTCTGTCGCTGTGTCCGGAGCTGGACTTGACGACCGCTCTTCAATCTTGAACACTCCTGTGTTCAAGATTGAACAGAAGGAGCACCGATGATCGTGGCACGGGGACTCGTACAGACCTTCCACACCGGCCAGGGGAGGAAGAAGAAGCCGGTCCACGCCGTCGCGGGGGTGGACCTCGACGTCGCCGAGGGCGAGGTGGTCGGCTTCCTCGGCCCCAACGGCGCCGGCAAGACCACGACCCTGCGGATGCTGGTGACCCTGCTCCGGCCGACCCAGGGCTCAGCGCGGGTCGCCGGGTACGACGTCGTACACGAGGCGACCCAGGTACGCCGCAGCATCGGCTACGTCTCCCAGACCGGCGGCGTGTTCAGCAGCGCGCGGGCCGGCGACGAGGTGATGGACCACGGGATGCTCTACGGCCTCTCGCGGGGGCACGTGGAGGAGCGCGGCCGGGAGCTCTTCAGCCAGCTGCAGCTCGACGGGCTCTGGGAGCGGATGCCCAAGAACATGTCCGGCGGACAGAAGCGGCGCCTGGACATCGTGGCCGGCCTGATCCACGACCCGACCCTGGTCTTCCTCGACGAGCCGACCACGGGGCTCGACCCGCAGGCGCGGGCCAACCTCTGGGAGCACATCGCCAAGCTGCGCACCGAGCGCGGCGCGACGGTCTTCCTCACCACCCACTACCTCGACGAGGCCGACGCCCTCAGCGACCGGATCGTGATCATCGACCAGGGGCGGATCGTGGCCAGCGACACCGCCGACAACCTCAAGGCCCAGGTCTCCGGCGACCTGGTCGACCTCGAGGTGACCGCCGACGACCAGCGGGCCGTGGCCCGCGACAAGCTCGCCAGCATCGCCACCCACGTCGAGGTCGAGGGCCACCACGTGCGCGGCCGGGTGCAGCGGGCCGGGCGGATGATCCCCTCGCTGCTGCGCGACCTGGAGGGCGCCGCCGTCGCCCTGGACTCGATCGAGGTCGCGCGGCCGACCCTCGACGACGTCTTCCTCACCCTCACCGGACGGTCGCTGCGCGACGCCGAGGCCTCCGCGGGCGCGGCGGACGGCCCGGTCGACGAGACCACCGACGAACCCGAGCTCGAAGGGGCCCCCCAGTGAACAGCCCAGTGAACACCTTCGTCCGCGACTCCCTGATCGTCTTCCGGCGCCAGCTCCGGATGAACCTGCGCAACCCGGCCTGGGTGCTGATCGGCGTCATGCAGCCGGTGCTCTACCTGCTGCTGTTCGGCCCGCTGCTCAAGCCCGTCGTCCGCACCTTCCCCGGCTTCGACGGCAACGAGTTCACGTTCCTGGTGCCCGGGCTGCTCGTGCAGCTCGGCCTGTTCGGCGCGTTCTTCGCCGGCTTCGGGCTGATCGCCGAGTGGCGCGAGGGCGTCGTCGAGGCCGAGCGGGTCACCCCGGCCAGCCGCACCGCGCTGCTGTGCGGCCGGCTGCTCCGTGACCTCGCCCAGCTCCTCGTGCAGGCCCTGATCCTGGTCGCGCTGGGCTACGTCATGGGGATGCGCGGCTCGGTAGGCGGCGTCGCGTTCGGGATCGTGCTCACGCTCCTGATCGGCGGCGCCTGCGCCGCGGCGTCCAACGCCCTCGCCCTGACGACCAAGTCCGAGGACGTGATGGCACCGCTGATCAACATGATCATGATGCCGGTGCTGCTGCTCAGCGGGATCCTGCTGCCGATGACCCTCGGCCCGGCCTGGCTGCAGAACACCAGTGACTTCATGCCGTTCCGCTGGATCGTCGACGGCGTCCGCGACGCCTTCACCGGCGATCTCGGCACCAGCGGTGTCCTCTGGGGCACCACCTGGGCCGCCGCCCTGTTCGCCCTCGCGCTGTGGTGGGGCACCGCGGTGTTCCGGCGCGACGACGCCTGAGCACGCACCGGGTCAGGACTGGAGCCGCACCAGCGCACGGGTGAGCAGGTCGATGGACTCGGCGGCTGGACGACTCGGCTCAGCCAGCGCGCCCAGGCAGAGTGCGCGCACCGCGCGTGCGGTCCAGGCGTCGGGGAGCTCGGAGTCGATGTCGCCGCGCTCGCGGCGCCCCCGCAGGAAGGCCTCGATCGGCTCGTCCGCCACCGCGGCCCGGGCCAGGCGCTCGACGTCGCCCAGAGCGGAGGCCAGCGGGGCGTGCTGCCGGCCCTGCGTCACGACGAGGTCGGCCAGCATCCGCCACGCCTCCGGCAGTGGCACCTCGTCCATCCTCTCCAGCAGCGGCTGCAGGTAGCCGGCAGCGAGGCCACGCGCGA
>JBAZRQ010000045.1:0-711 GCA_041662925.1 Nocardioides sp.
CCCGAGAGGTTTTTTTGTGCCCAGAAGTACTGACGAGAGAGATCCGATGGACCTGCACGGCGCCTTCCATGTCTACGACACCACCCTGCGCGACGGCGCGCAGCAGGAGGGTCTCAACCTCTCGGTCGCCGACAAGCTGAGCATCGCCCGCCAGCTCGACGGGCTGGGCGTGGGCTACATCGAGGGCGGCTGGCCGGGTGCCAACCCCAAGGACACGGAGTTCTTCCGCCGCGCCAGCCAGGAGCTCGACCTGCGGCACGCCAAGCTGGCGGCGTTCGGGGCGACCCGCAAGGCGGGCGTACGCGCCGCCGACGACCCGCAGGTCGCCGCATTGCGCGACAGCGGCGCCGGCGTGGTCACGCTGGTGGCCAAGTCGCACGACCGGCACGTCGAGCTCGCGCTGCGCACCACCCTCGAGGAGAACCTCGAGATGGTCCGCGACACCGTCAGCCACCTCAAGGCCGAGGGTCAGCAGGTCTTCCTCGACGCCGAGCACTTCTTCGACGGCTACCGGGCCAACCGCGACTATGCGCTCGAGGTGCTGCGGACGGCGTACGGCGCGGGCGCCGAGGTGATCGCCCTGTGCGACACCAACGGCGGGATGCTGCCGCCCTGGGTCTCCGACGTGGTCCACGACGTCATCGAGTCGACCGGCGTGCGCGTCGGCATCCACTGTCGCAACGACACCGGCTGCGCCGTCGCCAACACGCC
>JBAZRQ010000045.1:721-8769 GCA_041662925.1 Nocardioides sp.
CGGCGCGACCCACGTGCAGGGCTGCATCAACGGCTACGGCGAACGCACCGGCAACGCCGACCTGATCACCGTCGTCGCCAACCTCCAGCTCAAGCTCGACCGTGAGGTACTGCCGGCGGGGCTGCTCAAGGAGTCGACCCGGATCGCCCACGCGGTCGCGGAGGTCACCAACTTCCCGCCCGCGTCGCGCCAGCCGTACGTCGGCACCTCGGCGTTCGCGCACAAGGCCGGGCTGCACGCCAGCGCGATCAAGGTCGACCCCAACCTCTACCAGCACATGGACCCCGTCGGTGTCGGCAACGACATGAGGCTGCTGGTCTCCGACATGGCGGGCCGGGCGACCATCGAGCTCAAGGGCCGCGAGCTCGGCTTCGACCTGTCCGGCGACAAGGACCTGGTGACCCGGGTGACCGGGCGGGTCAAGGAGATGGAGCAGCGCGGCTACACGTTCGAGGCCGCGGACGCGTCCTTCGAGCTGCTGCTGCTCGAGGAGGTCGAGGGCGCCCGCCCGTCGTACTTCGAGGTCGAGTCGTGGCGCGTCATCACCGAGACCCTCACCCACGCGCAGGCGGGGGAGGAGGCGGTCTCGGAGGCCACCGTCAAGCTCAAGGCGGCCGGCGTGCGCTACGTCGTGACCGGCGAGGGCAACGGCCCGGTCAACGCCCTCGACTCGGCGCTGCGCTCGGCGATCGTGCAGGCGTTCCCGGAGGTCGCCAAGTTCGAGCTGATCGACTACAAGGTGCGGATCCTCGACCAGGGCCACGGCACCGACGCGATCACCCGGGTGCTGATCGAGACCACCGACGGCGAGTCGTCGTGGGTCACCGTCGGGGTGGGTCACAACGTGATCGAGGCGTCGTGGGGTGCCCTGGTCGACGGGCTGACCTACGGGCTACGGCGTCAGGTCAGCTGAGACCACGCGCCGCACCAGGTCGTCCCAGCCGAGGCGCAGGCGCTCCAACGAGATGTGCTCGGTGCGGGTCTGCTGCTCGAGGATCACGGACTCGAGCGGCGCGAGCAGCGCGGTCGCGAGGAACGCGATGTCGCCGCGCACGCCGACCTCGGTGAGCAGGTAGCGCACGTGCATCGCGGTGAACGACACCGCGGCGTAGGCCCGGGCCCCCGCGTGGCCGGCGGCCTGGATGAGGTCGCCGTGCTTGAGGTTGATCTCCATCCGCGAGTGCCCGAACGCCAGCAGCCGGTCGAGCGGCGGCGCCCCGGGGCCCAGCGGCGGCGGGCCCGACAGCACCGCGGCCTGCCAGGCGGTCTCGGAGTGGTTGAGCAGTGCGGCCATCAGGCCCTCGCGGCTCACGAAGCGGCGGTAGACGGTGCCTTTGCCGACCCCGGCCTGGGCCGCGACGGCGTCCATCGTCACGCCGTCGACGCCACAGCGGCTGACCAGGGCCTCGGCCGCCTGCAGGAGCGCCTCGCGGTTGCGGGCCGCGTCGCTGCGTTCGGCGGGCGGAGCGCCGAGGAGGGGCAGCAGACGCGTCGTACTCATGTGCGAAACCTAGCGGCGCGAGAAACTCCGGGCATCAGGAATAAAAACGGACTGCGGTCCGCTTTGTCTCACATGACTCAGACCAGCACCCGCATCGTGGCCCTCGTCGGCAGCCTCCGCGCCGACTCCCTCAACCGCAGGATCGCGGAGGCCCTCCGCGACCAGGCGCCCGAGGGCGTCGTCATCGAGATCGCCCAGGACCTCGAGTCGTTGCCCTTCTACAACGAGGACCTCGACGCCAGCGACACCCCGGCCGCGGCGCTCGCCCTGCGCGACCTGGTCGGCAGCGCCGACGCCGTGCTCGCGGTGACGCCGGAGTACAACGGCACCATGCCCGCCGTCCTCAACAACGCCATCGACTGGCTCTCGCGGCCCTACGGCGTCGCCGCCCTCAGTGGCAAGCCGTTCGGCGTCGTCGGCGCCACCCCCACGCCGTACGGCGGCAAGTGGGCGCACGCGGACGCCGTCCGCTCCGCCGGGGTCGCCGGGGCCATCGTCGTGGACGGCGCCGTGCACTCGCAGTCGGCGATCGACGTCGACGTGCTCGGCGACGCCGAGGTCCTCGGCCGGCTCCAGGCGGTCGTCGCGTCGCTCGCGGCGTTCCAGCCCGCCGCTGCCTGAGGCTGTCTAGGGCGCCCCGGTCGGGGGCGCACCGTGCCGGGCGGCGTACTCCGCGGAGTACGCCGCCACAGCCGTCGGCATGGTCGGGTAGATCCGCTCGGGCCCGATCCGCTCGGTCAACCCGTACCGGTCGAGGTCCTCACGCAGGTCCTGCTTGACGCGCACGAGCGCCAGCGTCGTCCCGGACGACGCGAGCTCCTCGCGCAGGTCCTCGAGCGCGTCGAGCGCGGTCAGGTCGACCTCGACATTGGCCTCCATGTTGACCAGGAGCCACTCGACCGGCTCGTGCGTCGCTATCTCGGAGTCCGTGACCGCGGCGAGCGCGCGGTGCCGGAAGTCCTCGGCGTTGGCGAAGAACAGCGGTGAGTCGTAGCGGTAGACGACCAGGCCCTGCACGGTCGTGGCGTCGGGGTAGTCGTCGACGTCGTGCATCCCCGGGACGTCCGGCACGTAGCCGAGGATGCCGTCGTGCCCACGCGCCACCCGCCGGAGCAGATCGAGGATCGAGAGCCCGATGGCGAGGCCGATGCCCGGCAGGATGCCCAGTGTCAGGACGCCGATGGTCGTGGCGCCGGTGAGCACCAGCTCGCTGCCCCGGAACCGCGCGATCCGCCGGATCTCGGTCACGTCGACCAGCCGGGTAGCGGCGTAGACCACGACCCCGGCCAGGGCCGCGTTGGGGAACCCGCCCAGCACGGGGCGCAGCGCCAGGATCGCCAGGAGCACCGTCGCGAGCGCCACCAGTGAGTGCAGCTGGGTCTTGACGCCGAGGGTGTCGCCGATGACGGTCCGGCTGCCGCTGCTGCTGACCGGGAAGCCCTGGGTGAGACCGACGGCGACGTTGACCGCGCCCAGGGCGAGCAGCTCCTGGTCGGCGTCGATGTGCTCGTGGT
Organism: Nocardioides sp.; assembly: GCA_041662925.1. Lineage (GTDB taxonomy): Bacteria > Actinomycetota > Actinomycetes > Propionibacteriales > Nocardioidaceae > Nocardioides. Next base: position 3,737 of record JBAZRQ010000045.1, read on the forward strand.
GGCGGGCCGCGAACGCGCGCGCGTCCAGCACGTTGTCGGTGTAGCCGACGACCGCGATGCCGAAGGCCGGGAGCGCCAGCTGGAGCATCGCGTCGAGCGGGACGTCGGGCAGGCCGGGCGTCGGCAGGCCACTGGGGATCTCGCCGATGGTCGAGACACCGTTGGCCTCGAGGCCGGCCAGCCACGTGACCGCGGCCGCGAGGAGCATCGCTGTCATGGGGTTGGGCCAGGTCGGCCGGAGTCGCTGGGCCACCAGCAGCCCGAAGGTGACCGCGAGCGCCATCGCGACCGTCGGGCCGTGCACGTCGGGCAGGTGTCGGGCGGCATAGGCGAGCTGTTCGAACGGGTCGTCGCCCTCGATGGTGATCCCCGTGAGCTTGCCGAGCTGGCTGGCGATCATCAGGACGGCGACCCCGGCGAGGTAGCCGATCAACACCGGCCGCGACAGCAGGTCGGCGACGAAGCCGAGACGGACCACGCGGCCGAGCAGGCAGAGCACTCCGACCAGGATGGCCAGCATTGCCGCGGCCGCGGCGTAGCGGTCCGGGTCGCCGGCGGCGACCGCCCCGACCGCGGCCGCGCTCATCAGGGCGGTCGTCGACTCCGGGCCGACCGACAGCCGTCGTGACGAGCCGAGCAGGGCGTAGACGAGCAGCGGCGCGAGAGCGGCCCACAGCCCCGTGACTGGTGGCAGCCCCGCGACCGCGGCGTACGCCATCACCTGGGGCACGAGGTACGCCGCCACGGTGACGCCGCCGAGCAGGTCGCCGCGCAGCCACGCGCGCTCGTAGTGGCGCAGCACCGCCAGCCCGGGCAGAAGGGGGCCGGGTGCCGAGCTGTTGCGGGTGAGCTGATGGGCCACGGGGTCAGTCAACCGTGCTGGAGGCGCTAGCGTCGTGGGCATGGCCGAACTGCACGACCTGACCGCGATCGAGCAGGGCGCGCTCGTGCGCGCCGGCGAGGTCTCCGCGCTCGAGCTGACCGAGCACTACCTCGACCGGGCCGCCCGGCTCGACGACGTCGGCGCCTTCGTCACGGTGACGCCCGACCTCGCGCGCGAGCGAGCGCGGTCGCTGCCGCCCGGCGACGGCCCGCTGCGCGGCGTGCCGACAGCGATCAAGGACCTCAACCTCACCGCCGGCGTGCGCACGACGTTCGGCTCGGCGGCGTTCGCCGAGTTCGTGCCGGACGTCTCCGACGGCGTGACCCTGTCGATCGAGGCCGCTGGCCTGGTGAGCATCGGCAAGACCAGCACCCCGGAGTTCGGCTCGCCCTGCTACACCGAGCCGGAGGGCCGGCCGCCCGCCGTGACCCCGTGGGACCGCACCCGGATGGCCGGTGGCTCCTCCGGTGGCGCTGCTGCCGCGGTGGCCGCCGGCCTGGTCCCGGTGGCGCAGGGCTCGGACGGCGGTGGCTCGATCCGGATCCCCGCGTCGTGCTGCGGCCTGGTCGGGCTCAAGCCGACCCGCGGGAGGATCTCCGGTTTCCCGATGTACGGCGACCCGGTCGGGCTGGCGACCTCCGGCTCCATCGCGCGCACGGTGCGCGACGCGGCGGCCCTGCTCGACGTGCTCGCCGGGCGGCGTCCTGGTGACCCCTCGTGGGCCCCACCTCCGTCCTCGACCTTCCTGAGTGCCTGCGACCGCGACCCGGGGCGCCTCCGGGTCGCTCGCTTCATCACACCAGTGATCGCCGACATCGAGGTCGACGCCGAGTGCGTGCGCGCCTACGACGACGCCTCACGGCTGCTGGAGTCGCTCGGCCACGAGGTCGTCGACGTGCCCGTCCCGCTGCCGCACGACGCGGTGCCGGGCTTCGAGACCTGCTGGGCGGTGCTGACCGCGCTCTCCGTGGTGCCGCCCGAGCAGGAGCCGCTGCTGCGGCCGCTGACCCGGTGGCTGGGCGCGCGCGGCCGGGCCGTCAGCGCGGTGGAGTTCGGGCTGACGATCGCTGCGATGCGCCGTTACGCCGCCGGTGCGCTGACCGCGCTGGCGCCGTACGACGCCGTGCTGACACCGACCTTGGCGACGCCGCCGCTGCCGGTCGGTGCGCTGCGCAACGACGCCGACCCGGAGGTCGACTTCGAGGCGCAGAAGGCCTTCACGCCCTGGACCTCGGCCTGGAACGTCACCGGCATGCCGGCGGTCTCGCTGCCGCTGCACTGGACTCCGGACGGCCTGCCGGTCGGAGTCATGCTCGCGGCCCGGCCGGCTGAGGAGGAGCTGTTGCTGTCGCTCGCCGCCCAGGTCGAGTCCGCCGCACCGTGGTCCCATCGCAGGCCGCCGCAGTGGTGACCCAGTGGTGACCAGCCTGGTGGTGTGCCACACCGCCGAGATGACCCCCGAGGAGCTCGGCGCCGTGCGGGCGCTGACGGACGCCGCGTTCGGCGACTTCACCGATGACGACTGGGACCACGCCCTCGGCGGCCAGCACGCGCTGGTCGTCGACGACGGCGAGGTGGTCGCCCACGGTGCCCTGGTGATGCGGCGGCTGCTGCATGCCGGCCGCTCGCTGCGCTGCGGCTACGTCGAGGCGGTCGCGACCTCGCCCGCGCGACTGCGCCAGGGACACGCCGCAACGGTGATGGCGGCGCTCGAGAGACTCGCCCCGGCGTCCGAGGCCGGCGTGGTGCTCTACGAGGCCCGCGGTTGGCAGTGCTGGCGCGGGCCGACCTCGGTGCTCTCGCTGTCCGGCGTGGAGCCGACGCCCGACGACGACGGGTCGGTCTACGTGCTTGGTGACACCGGTCTCGACCTCGACGCCGAGCTCACGTGCGACTGGCGCACCGGCGACGTCTGGTAGCGGCTAGCTTCTCTCGCGCCGCATCAGCACGCGCGGGAACCCTCCGGCGATGGCGTCGGTGTCGGCGGCCAACGCGTAGCCTGCGGCCTCGAACATCGCGCGGGTGCCGACGTAGGCCATCGTCAGGTCGACCCGCTCGCCCTGGTTGTCGGTCGGGTAGCCCTCGACCGCGGGCGCGCCCTGCGAGAACGCGTAGGCCGTGGCGCCCTCGAGCAGCGCGTGCACGATGCCCTGGCCGCGGTGGCCGGGTCGCACGCGGACGCACCACAGCGACCAGACCTCGAGGTCGTCGACGTGCGGGATCTTGCGGGACCGGGCGAACGGCAGCTCGGAGCGCGGCGCGACCGCCGCCCACCCGACCACCTCGTCGCCGTCGTAGGCGAGGACGCCGGGCGCCACCTCGCGGCGGCACAGCTGTGCGACGTACTCGCCGCGGGCAGGCCCCACGAGCTCGCGGTTGGTCTTCGAGTCCAGCCGGTGGCTCAGGCACCAGCAGACGTTGGCCGTCGGGTTCTTGGGCCCGACCATGATGGCGACGTCGTCGAAACGGGCGGCGGTCGCGGGCAGCACCTGGATGGTCACCCGACGACGCTAGCGCTTCCTGTGGCGTCAGGCAGGGACGGAGAGCCCCTGCAGCCAGGCCCGCCAGGCCGGCTCCTCGCGTCGTACGTAGTCCGCCGCGTCGGCGGAGAACAGGTAGGCCCGCACGCCCGCCGTCGCCTTGCCGTCGCCCTCGCCGTAGGCGAAGACGCTGAGCATCCCGGGCACCGGCGCGGTGAGCCGGACCAGCGCCTGCCGCGCGCCGACGCGCTCGACCGTGCCGGTGGCGCCGCGCACCTCGACCGTCGAGCCCTCGTCGCCAAGCACGAGCGCGTCGCGCATGGTCGACCAGAGGGTCTCCGCGTCGCCGGGGTGCGAGGCGGTGACCTCGAGCTGCGTTGCCTCCTGGCCGGGGAAGTGCGACAGGTAGAGACGCAGGTTGTCGAAGAACGGCATCCAGTTGGCGCCCATGTCGTCCCAGAACTCCGACTCCCAGTCGGCGCCGGTCCCGAAGCCGCTGCTGGTGACGCGCACGACGCAGGTGCCGCCGGACTGTGCCTCGACGAGGAACTCCGACGTCAGCGGGCTGAGCGCCTCCGGCTCCTTGCCCATGAGGGCGGCCCAGTCCTCCTCGTAGACGATGCGGCGCGGCGGGTCCCAACCGGTGACCTGGCCGTCCGAGCCCATCTCGGGGCCCATGCTGAAGTGCAGGGCGCCGCCCTCGCGCTCCTCCATCTCGGTCGGCAGGAACCAGGCGCTCATGCCCTTGGCGGTGGCGATGGCCTGCCAGACCTGCTCCGGGGTGCCCGGGACCTCGACGCTGAACTCCAGGCGGTACGGGACGTTCGGGGTCGTGCTCATGCGCTCTCCTCAGGAAGGGGGTGGGCTGCGACGACGAGCCGGTGCGGGCGCCCGTCGTCGTGGTGGTAGCGAGCGGCCAGGTCGAGCACCGCGGCGGTCAGGTCGTCGGCGAAGGCGGCCCGGTCGGCGGCAGACCGGAAGCCGATCTGCGTGTCGATGGTCAGCGTCGGCAGGCGCTTGCCGGACGCGCCGGCCCGGCGCGCCAGGCTGCCGACCTCGCGCACCAGCCGGCCGGCCAGTGCGACCAGGTAGCCCGCCGACAGGTGGTCGGCGTTGGCGTCCGGGTCGGCCGCGGACGCGCTGACGGCCGCCGGCGACACGACGTACGACGCCGCCGACGCCTGCAGCACCCGCTCGGTGATCCCCCCGTGCCGGCGCTCCTCGGACAGCCCCACCAGGCCGTGCGCCTCGAGCGCCTTGAGGTGGTAGTTGACCTTCTGGCGCGAGATGCCAACTCGCGCGGCGAGCCCAGCGGCGGAGGCCGGGACGGCAAGCTCGCCGAGCAGCCGGGCCCGGACCGGATCCAGCGCGGTGGCCGCTGCCTGCGCGCTTTCGATGACCTCGACGTCCTGCATGACGCCACCGTGCCATTGACAAATATTCTTGTCAAGGCACTGGGGTGGCCGGTCATGCCTCGACGTTCACGATGACCTCACGCGTGCGGAGCCCCCGAAACGCAAGAACCCGAGCCACTCCGTGGAGGAGGACTCGGGTTCCTATCTGCGTGGTACGGCATCAGGGACTCGAACCCCGAACCCGCTGATTAAGAGTCAGCTGCTCTGCCAATTGAGCTAATGCCGCGCGCTGTGAAGCGACCGTAAGACTACCAG
>JBAZRQ010000046.1:0-8747 GCA_041662925.1 Nocardioides sp.
CGTCGGGCACCGCCGCGAGACCGGGGCGCCGGCCCTGGATCATCCGCTGCAGCGGCGAGGCCGGGGTGTTGCGGGTCGGGGCCCACCAGCACACGACCTGCGACTTGGCGCGGGTGATCGCCACGTAGAGCAGCCGCAGCCACTCACCGGCCTCCTCGTCACGCCAGCGGCGTACGGCGTCGTCCCAGGTGGAGCCGGTCGGTCCGCCGACGTCGACGCAACGCTGATGCTCGGCGTCGTGGAACAGCGGGGTGGACGGCTTGGGGAGGTTGCGGTCGGCGAGCGCGGGGAGGTAGATGACGGGGTATTCGAGGCCCTTGCTGGCGTGGATCGTGACCAGCTGCACCGCCGCCGCGTCGGAGTCGAGCCGGCGGGTGCGCTCGGTGCCGCGGCCGCCGCGGCCCTCGGCCACCTGCAGACGAAGCCACGCGAGCAGCGCCACCAGCCCGAGCCGCTCGGTGAGCGCGACCTCGTGGAGCGCCTCGCCGATGTGGCGCAGGTCGGTGAGCAAGCGCTCGCCGCCGACCTGGGACAGCACCCGGGTGGGCAGCCCGCCGGTCGTGGCCGCCTCGAGCACGGCGGCGACCCCGCGCCGGGCGAGCACGTCGGCGTAGGAGCGCAGCCGGTCGGCCACGTCGTCGGTGAGCCGGTCGCCGCCCTCGTCGAGCTCGCGCGCGGTGTGGCCGACGAAGCAGGTCAGCGCGGCGGTGCGGACCCGTGGGCTGCGGTGGGGCATCTCCATGCCCTCGAGCAGCTCGAGCCACTCGACGGCAGCGGCGGTCGCGAACACGCTGCCGCCGCCCGCGATCACGGCCGGGACGCCGACTTCTTGCAGCGCGCGACGGCAGGCGTCGAGGTCGAAGTGGCGGTAGCTGATCACGGCCACGTCGCGGGGCTCGATCGGCCGGCCCTCGAACGTCGCGCCCGAGGCCAGCAGGGCGCGGATGTCGAGCGCCAGGTCGCGGGCGACGTGGGGGCGGACCGTCGCCACCGTGAGCGGGTTGATGCCGCGCTTGTGGAACTGGTCGCGGCGTACGACGCGCAGCCGGAACGGCGCGTCGTGGGGAGCCCCGGCCAGGCGGGTGCCCTCGTGGCGCGCCGTCACGTCGTGGACGAGGATCCGCGGGTCGCCGAGCTCGGCGCCGGCGAGCACGGTCTGGAACGAGTCGAGCAGCGCCTGGTCGCTGCGCCAGTTGACCGGCAGCGTCTTGCGGGTGGTGGCGGTCGCCGCCGCGTCGAGGTAGGTCGTGACGTCGCCCCCGCGGAACGCGTAGATCGCCTGCTTCGGGTCGCCGATCAGCACCATCGTGGCGTGGCCGGAGAACGCCCGGTCGAGCACCTTCCACTGCACCGGGTCGGTGTCCTGGAACTCGTCGACCAGCACGATCTGCCAGCGCTGGCGCATCCGCGCGCGGGCCGGGGCGTCGGTCGACTCGAGGGCGTCCGCCAGCTGGCTGAGCAGGTCGTCGTAGGACAGCACCCCGAGCCGGCGCTTGCGCTGCTCCATCTCGTCGCGCACGGCCCGGGCGAAGCGCACCCGCCGCCCCGCGGGGGTGGCCGGGTCGTCAGTGGGCGGGTGCAGCTCCGCCTGCGGGTCGCCGACCGCCGTACGCGCGATGGCGAGGGCCTCGTCCCGGGAGAACACCGGGTCGTCGCCGGCGTAGGCGAACGCGCGGAGGTAGAGGTCGTCGACCACCTCGCCCAGCAGCTCGTCGAGGTCCTCGACCAGCCGGGCCTGGGAGTCGGTGTCGCCGGCGACCCCGAGGGAGTCGAGCACCAGGCTGCAGAACTGGTGCGTGGTCGCGATCGTCGCGGCGTCGAACGTCGCCAGCGCCGTGGTCACCCGGCGGTGGCGCTGCACCCGCTCGGCATCGTCGCAGTCGAGGAGCAGGTCGACCAGGTCGGACGGCTCGACGGGCAGCAGCGGCTCGGGAGCCAGCGCCCGCTCGGCCTCGACCAGCTGCGCGCGCACCCGCTCTCGCAGCTCCTGGCTGGCCGCGCGGCCGAAGGTCACCACGAGCATCTGGTCGAGGCAGGCCACGCCCTCGGCGACGTACCTGGTCACGAGCGCGCCGATGGTCCAGGTCTTGCCGGTGCCGGCGCTGGCCTCGAGCAGGGTGGTGCCGGTCGGCAGCGGGTCCCGGATGTCGAAGGAGTCGGTCGTCGTCGTCACAGTGGCCCCACCCGCTCGTGCTTCAGCACGGGCTCCCAGATCGCCCACGCGTGGGTCGCCAGGCCGGCGTCGAGGAGCCGCGCGAGCGGGGCGCGCTCGCCGTAGACCTGGATGTGGGAGGCGTCGTCGTCCTCGCCGGTGATGCCCCAGCTGTTGTTGGGGTCGGTGACCCACTCGCGGGCGGCCGCGACCGCGGGCGGCCGGTCGTTGCCGCGCAGCTCGAGCTGGTGCGCCTCCGCCCAGGCGTTGGCGGTGAGGATCGGGGCCGGCAGCGGGCCGCGCAGGCCGAGGTCGCGCAGCTCGACCAGCTGTCGCAGCCAGTCGACGGCGCGGTGGTCGAGCGGCCCGGCCAGGGCCCGCTTGGGTCCGGCCTTGTCGCGGCCGACGGCGTGGGAGGTCCAGTGCTCGTCGGGGTGCCCGGCACTGAGCGCGAGCAGGTCGATCCAGGCCATCAGCCGCTGCTTGGCCTTGAGCCGGGAGTAGCCGAGGGAGACCAGCTTGTTGCCGTGGACGCCGGGGACGGTGCCGGTGAGCCGACGCCCGCCGCCCAGGTCGATGTCGACGTCGACCGACCGCGCCTCCCCCGCGCGGAGGTCGGCGGTGCGGGCGAGCAGCTTCTGGGACTCCTCGACCACGGTCTTCAGGGCGCGGGTGCCGAGGCCGCCCGGCGGGAGCGTGCCGCGCAGCTGCTCGGCGAGCATCACCGCCGTCGGGTCGGCGCCCGCCATCACCTCGCGCAGCAGCCGGTCGCCGACGCCCCACAGCTCGAGCGCGTCGAGGTCGATCGGGATCGCGTCGCCGACCTCGTCGGCGTCGAGCGGGGCCGAGACGACCAGGCGCTGCCGCAGGAACGTCCGCACCGGGTGGGTGAAGAACGTCTTGAGGTCGAGCAGCGTGAGGTCGGGCGTGCCGCGGTCGGGCAGGTCACCCTCCAGGAACGGCGGCACGGCATGCCGCTCACCGACGGCGGCCCGGGCCCCGGCCAGCGCCGCCCGGTCGAAGCTGAAGGGCCGCTCCCCCGTCAGCCGGCCGGCCGCGAAGTTGCGCACGTCATGCGGCTGCAGCGGGTGGTGCAGGCAGACCGCGGCACGCACCGGCGCTGACGACGTGCGGTCGGCGGCGTCGAGGATCTCGCCCAGAGGTACGGCGGGAGGTCGCCCGGCGCCGGAGTGCTCGTTGGCGCCGGTGTAGGTGATCACCAGGGTCTCGCCCGCGGCGAGCACGGCGTCGAGCAGCAGCTGGCGGTCCTCGCTGCGGGGGTCGCGCTCGCCGGTCAGCGGCCGGCGGGCCAGCGCGTCGTCGCCGTCGAGCGCGCCGACGCGTGGGAAGTCGCCGTCGTCGAGGCCGACCAGGCAGACCACGCGGTGGGGCACGGAGCGCATCGGGACCATGGTGCAGACGGTGAGCGTTCCGGTGCGGAAGTTGGCGCGGGTGGGGCGGCCGCCGAGGCGCGCGTGCAGCATCGCGCGCACGTCGGCGAGCCGGAGCTCGACGCCGCTGCCGCCGGCCCCGCCGGTCGCGTCGGTGGCGCGGGCGAGCTCGCGCTCGAACTGCGGGAGCTGCCAGGCGTCGTCCGTGGACACCTCGGCCAGGTCGCGCACGCCGTCGCGCAGCGCGTCCATCCAGTCGGCCACGGTGACGGAGGCGTCCATCGCGTGCAGACAGGCGTCGAGCCGGTGCACCAGCTCGGCCAGCCGGCCGGCGAGGTCGATGTCGTCGCTGCCGACGTCGTCCAGGGGCAGCCCGCGCCCGAGGTGGTGGTGGTCGTCGCCGCTCATCGCGACCCCGAGCAGGATCCGGTCGAGCCCGGCCCGCCAGGTGTTGTGCTCGAAGCGCTGCATGTCGAACGCCGCCCGCTGCTCCGCGTCGAGGCCCCAGCGGATGCCGGCCTCGCTCACCCAGCCGGCCACCCGCGACAGGTCGTCGTCGGACAGCCCGAAGCGCAGCCGGACCGGCTCGGTGCCGGCCAGGTCGAGCACCTCGCTGGCGGTCACCCGACCGCCGGCCAGCTCGACCAGGCTCGCGGCCACCCCCAGCAGGGGGTTGGTGCTGCTGAGCGCGCGGTCGGCGAGCCGGACCCGCAGCCGGTGGGCCGGGTGGCCGTCCCGGTCGCTGCTCTCCACCACGTCGGCGAGGCCGAAGCCGGCCGAGATCAGCGGCGCGTAGGTCTCGATGTCGGGGCACATCACGACGATGTCGCGCGGCTCGAGCGTGGGGTCGTCCTGGAGCAGCCCGACCAGCACCTCGCGGAGCACGTCGATCTGGCGGGCCGGGCCGTGGCAGGCGTGGACCTGGAGGCTGCGGTCGTCGGCGCGGTGCACGCGGGCGGCACGCAGCGCGGGGTCGGGGGCGCGGTTGGCGCGCAGGTCGGCCTGCAGCCAGCCGAGCATGGTGTCGCGCTCGGGCGCGGCGGCTCCCGGTGACGGGACCGAGGGGCCGTCCAGGCCGTCGAGGACGCGGCGCAGCTCGCGGGTGTCGCGCCCGAGCGACGCCAGCAGCGGGTGGTCGACCAGGTCGGCAGAGGCGTCGTCGGAGCGCGGGACGACGCCGCCGGCCCCGGTCAGGGCGTCCCACAGCGCCGGGGACGGCTGGGGCAGCCAGAGGTGGACGTCGCGGTGCTCGCCGAGCGCACGCAGCAGCGCCACCTCGGTGACCGGCAGCCGGGTGTGGCCGAACAGCGAGAGCCGCGGCGGCAGGTCGAGCCCCTCACCACCGGCACCGCCGCCGGCCGCGAGCAGCTCGAGCGTGCGCTCGTGTCGTACGTCGGGCGGCTCGGCGTCGACCCGCTCGAGCAGCCGGCGCCACAGCTCGGGCTGCCACGCGAGGTCGGCGTCGAGCGCCCCGCCGACGCCGTCGGTGTCGCGCCCCTCACGCCAGTCGGTGACCAGCTGCGGCCGCTGGACGGCGTAGGACGCGAACAGCCCGGCCAGCCGGCGGGCCACGGAGTAGCGGCGGTTGCGACGCAGCAGCCGCTCGTCGCCCTCGAGCCCGTGGCCGAGGTGGGCCGCGAGGGTGGCGCACCAGGGCTCGTCGAGGCTGTCGTCGATGGTGGCGAGCAGCGGCCACACCATCCGGTCGGGGTCCCAGACGTCGTCGCGCTCACGGTCGAGCAGCAGGCTCACCAGCGAACGCGGGTTGAGGAAGCGCACCCCCGCGCACACCCCGTCGCCGCCGCGCGGCCCCACGCCGAGGCGGTGGGACAGCCGCTGCGTGAGCCACCGCTCCACGCCCTTGGCCGGCACCACCACGACTTCCTCGGCGAACGGGTCGTCGAGCGGAGACGCGAGCAGCTCGCCGAGGGCGTCGGCGAGCTGGTCGGTGCGCGGCGCGCGGTGGAGCTGGAGCGTCATCGTCGCCGACCCTAGTGGGGTCGGCCGACACCTCAGGCGTCCCGGCGGCGCAACAGCACGTAGGCGACGGCGAGCAGGGCGCCGATCTCGAGCAGGAAGACGCCGAACCCGGTCCAGGGCTCCAGCAGGGTGGGGTTGAACGGGACCGGCATCGAGATCGCCGAGCCGGCGTTGCCGGGCATCAGCTTGACCAGCCACTCGCCGAACGCGCCGGGGACCAGGTTGGCCATGTTGCCCAGGATCAGCATCAGCGCCAGGACCACCGAGATCGTGGCGGCCGTGTGGCGCAGGATGAAACCGGTGGCCACGGTGAACAGGCCGATGCCGGCGACGAAGAGGCCGCTGCCGTACATCGCCCGGAGCACGTCGCCCTCCAGCGCCATCCCGATGCCCTCGCGGTCGAGGAAGTAGTTGCCGCCGAGGTAGCCGACCAGCGCGGTGACGGTGCCGACTACGAACAGCACGACGGTCACGAGCAGCGCCTTGGCGGCGAGGACCGCCCCGCGGGACGGTACGGCGGCGAAGGTGCTGCGGATCATGCCGGTGGAGTACTCGGTCGTGACGACGAGCGCCCCGAGGATGACCGCGGTGATCTGGGCGAACATCATCCCCCAGGTCAGGAACGAGCCCGGGGACTCGTCGGCCTCGGCGCTGGCCAGCCACTCGGCGTTGCCCCAGCAGATCAGGATCGTCAGGCCGGCGCCGAGCACGAAGGTCGCGAACAGGGTCCACGGCGTCGAGCGGGTGCTGACCAGCTTGATCCACTCGCTGCGCAGGACGGGGCCGAAGCCGAGCCTGCGGGCGGGCTCGGGCGGGGTCACCGTGGGCGGGCGCTCCATGGTCGTGGCAGTCATCGGGCTGCTCCTTCGAGCGAGGTGCTGTGGGCGTGGTACTCCACGCTGTCGGCCGTGAGCGCCATGAACGCGTCCTCGAGCGACGACCGGACCAGCGTCAGCTCGTGCAGCACCAGGCCCTGCGCGGCAACGGCCTCGCCGATGGCGGCGGCGTCGAGGTTGGTGACCCGCAGCTCGCCGTCGACCATCTCGACGTCGGCGTCGCGGGCCTGGAGCAGCCGGCCGACCTGGGTCAGGGCGGGCGCCTTGACCCGGACGTACGCCGCGGCGTGGTCGGTCATGAAGTCGCTCATCGAGCAGTCGGCCAGGATCCGGCCGCGTCCGATGACGAGGAGGTGGTCGGCCATCAGCGCCATCTCGGACATCAGGTGGCTGGAGATGAAGACCGTGCGGCCCTCGTCGGCGAGCTCCCGGGCGAAGGTGCGGACCCAGCGGATGCCCTCGGGGTCCAGGCCGTTGACCGGCTCGTCCAGTACGACGACCGGCGGGTCGCCGAGCATGGCCGCGGCGATGCCGAGCCGCTGGCCCATGCCGAGCGAGAACCTGCCGGCCCGCTGGCCGGCCACGGACTCCAGGCCGACCATGTCGATCACCTCGCCGACGCGGGTGGTCGGGATGCCGTTGGACGCCGCCATCCACCGCAGGTGGTCGCGTGCGGACCGCCCGGGGTGGATGGCGTGCGCGTCGAGGAGGGCGCCGATCTCGCGCAGCGGCGCCGGCGACGCGGCGTACCGGTGGCCGTTGACGCTGACCGTGCCGGAGGTCGGCGCGTCCAGGCCGAGGACCATCCGCATCGTCGTGGACTTGCCGGCGCCGTTGGGGCCGAGGAAGCCGGTCACCCGGCCGGGCTCGACCACGAAGTCGACGGCGTCGACGGCGACCCGGTCGCCGGACTTGTCGGGGAAGCGCTTGGTGAGCGCGTGGGCGCGGATCACCGGAGCGCCCGTCCGGTCGTGTCTGAGGTCATGCCTCCAGCGTGCTGGCTCGGCCGGTCCGGCACATCAGGGAGCGTCCCTGGCGCGACCCCGAAACCGGCCTCGGGGTCTCCCCGGATGGCATAGGTTGCCGGCCATGACCCTCAAGAGCCTGCTCATGCCTGTCGCCGCCGTCGCCCTGGTCGCCTCCGGCGTCGGGGTCGGCTGGGCCGCAACCGCCGAGGACCCCGAGCCGGTCGTCGTGGTCCGCGAGCTGCTCGCCCAGGACGACGCGCCGCGCGGCGCCGCCGGACGGACCCTCGGGCTCAACCGCGTCACCGTGATGCCGGGCGCCAAGCTGGCCTCGCACCACCACCCGGGCACCCAGATCGCCTACGTCGAGAGCGGCGTCCTCACCTACACCGTCGAGACGTCCTCGGTCGTCGTCCACACCGGCCCGTCCGACGACCCCCGCGTCGTACGACGGATCAGGGCCGGGCAGACCGCACGGCTCAAGCCGGGCATGTGGATCGTCGAGCAGCCGGACATGACCCACCACGCGGCCAACAAGGACGCCACCCCGGTCGTGCTCTACATCTCGACGCTGTTCCGCACGGGCGCGCCGGCGGCCATTCCGGACTGACTGGCCCGGACTGACCGGGCCGGCCTTCAGTCGTCGTCGCCCCAGTGGGCCTCTGCGTCGGCCTGCTCCAGGTCGGCCTCCAGTGCGGCGACGGCGTCGGGCTTGCCGTGGAAACGGCGGAAGCTGTAGACGATCAGCGCCAGCGCGATGAACGCCGACACGATCTGGGTGACCGCCGTGGCCCAGCCGCCTGGCAGCCACCAGGTGTCGCTGAGCGGCCACCACTCCGGAGCGGGCGGACTCGCCAGCCACAGCCCGCCGGCGGCGACCAGCAGGAGCGCGCCGGTCACGGAGGCGACCACCCGCGGGATGGTCTCGACGCTCTCGGCGGCGCCCTTGAGCGCGCGGAACTTGATCGGCGCCAGGCGGCGCTCAGCCCACTCGTACTGCTGCGACAGGATCGCCAGCCCGCCGAAGACCATGAGCAGCCCCGGCCCGGGGAGGACCAGCGCGGCGATGCCGAGGACCACCAGGATCCAGCCGGCCACCTCGATCCCGATCCGCTTAGCCGCAGCCCTCATGCCCTGAGCATTCCAGAGTGACCCAACTCAGCCCCCGAACTGGGCGACGTAGGCCCGCCCCTCGTCGCTGAGCCTGCCGTGTGCCTCGGCGACCTTGGCCCACCGCAGCGACATCCGCATGAAGCGCAGCGGGTTGTAGATGTCCTCCTCGCGGCTGAAGAGCCCCTCTCCGGCGTAGGTCATGATCGTCAGGTTGGACGCCTCGTGCACCGAGCCGTCGCCGGGGTCGGGCATCAGGTTGCGCACCTCGCAGATCAGCCGCGAGGTCGGTACGTCGACCACCTGCCAGGCC
>JBAZRQ010000047.1:0-8700 GCA_041662925.1 Nocardioides sp.
CCTCCTCGCGCAGCTCGCGGCGAGCCACGTCGAGCGGCTCCTCGCCCTCGGCGTCGAGCAGGCCGGCCGGCAGCTCCACGAACCGGTGGGCCGCCGGGTGGCGGTACTGCCGCAGGCAGAGCACCCGCTCGTCCTCGTCGACGGCCAGGACGACGACGGCGCCGGGGTGCTCGAGCACCAACCGGGCGAACGTCTCCCCGCCCTGCGGCGCGCGGATCTCGTCACGGCGTAGCGCCATCACCCAGTGGTCGCGGTAGAGGTCCTCGGTGGCGACCACCGGCCAGGCCTCGGGTCCGTCGGCCAGCGGGCCTTCGCTCACTCGGACGGCTCGCGGCGCAGGCCGCTCTCGTCGATCGGGAACCGCAGCTCGCGCTGGCGCTCGATCGCCGCGCCCACCAGTCCGGCGAAGAGCGGGTGCGGGCGGGTGGGCCGCGACCGAAGCTCGGGGTGTGCCTGGGTCGAGACGTAGTAGGGGTGGACGTCGCGCGGCAGCTCGACGAACTCGACCAGGCCGAGCTCGGTGTTGGTGCCGGAGAAGACCAGCCCCGCCTCCGCGAGCTGGTCGCGGTAGGCGTTGTTGACCTCGTAGCGGTGGCGGTGCCGCTCGTGGATCGTGTCCTCGCCGTAGGCCTCGCGCACGACCGTGCCCGCGACCAGCTCGGCGGGGTAGAGACCCAGACGCATGGTGCCGCCCAGGTCGCCGGCGCCGGAGACGATGGACTTCTGCTCCTCCATCGTGGCGATCACCGGCTCGGGGCAGTCGGGGTCGAACTCGGTGGACGCGGCCTTCTGCAGCCCCGCGACCGAGCGGGCGTACTCGATCACCATGCACTGCAGGCCGAGGCAAAGGCCGAGCGTGGGGATCTTGTTGACCCGGGCGTAGGTGAGGGCGCCGAGCTTGCCCTCGATGCCACGCACTCCGAAGCCGCCGGGGACGCAGACCGCGTCGACGTCGTGGAGGTGCTTGTGGGCACCGGCAGGGGTCTCGCACTCGTCGGAGGCGACCCAGCGCAGGTGCACCTTCGCCTCGTGGGCGAAGCCGCCGGCGCGCAGCGCCTCGGCGACCGACAGGTAGGCGTCGGGCAGGTCGATGTACTTGCCGACGAGCGCCACGGTGACGTCCTCGACCGGGTGGTGCACCCGCCGCAGCAGGTCGTCCCACAGCGTCCAGTCGACGTCGCGGAACGGCAGGTCGAGGCGTCGTACGACGTAGGCGTCGAGGCCCTCGCGGTGCAGGACCTTCGGGATGTCGTAGATCGACGGCGCGTCGGCGGCCGTGACCACGGCCTCCTCGTCGACGTCGCACATCATCGAGATCTTCTTCTTGATCGACGCCGGCAGCTCGCGGTCTGCCCGGCACACGATGGCGTCGGGCTGGATGCCGACCTGGCGCAGCGCCGCCACGGAGTGCTGGGTCGGCTTGGTCTTCAGCTCGCCGGAGGGACCGATGTAGGGCACCAGGGAGACGTGCAGGAAGAAGCAGTTGTCGCGGCCGATGTCGTGGCGGACCTGGCGGGCGGCCTCGAGGAACGGCAGCGACTCGATGTCGCCGACGGTGCCGCCGACCTCGGTGATCACCACGTCGACCGCGTCGTCGCCGGTGCCCTGGCCCATGGCGAGGACGCGTTCCTTGATCTCGTTGGTGATGTGCGGGATCACCTGGACGGTGTCGCCGAGGTAGTCGCCGCGTCGCTCCTTGGCGATGACGCTGCTGTAGACCTGGCCCGTCGTGACGTTGGCGATCTGGCTGAGGTCGGTGTCGAGGAACCGCTCGTAGTGGCCGATGTCCAGGTCGGTCTCGGCGCCGTCGTTGGTCACGAAGACCTCGCCGTGCTGGAACGGGTTCATCGTCCCGGGGTCGACGTTGAGGTAGGGGTCGAGCTTCTGCATGGTCACGCGCAGACCACGCGAGCGCAGCAGGCGACCGAGGCTCGAGGCCGTGAGGCCCTTCCCCAGCGAGGAGGCGACGCCGCCGGTGACGAATACGTGCTTGGTCTGCGTGGGGCTCTTCACGGATGACCAGGCTATCCCAGATCTGGCGAACTACCCGCGTCCCCGCGCCGACTGGGCCAGGTCGAGCAGCTCGCGAGCGTGCGCGAGGGCGGTGTCGGAGTCGGTCAGGCCGGCCAGCATCCGCGACAGCTCCCGCTCCCGGGCGGCGTCGTCGAGGACGGTGAGCCCGGAGCTGGTGACCGTGCCGTCGCTGGACTTCTCGACCACGACGTGGCGGTCGGCGTAGGCCGCGACCTGCGGCAGGTGGGTCACGACCAGCACCTGGGCGGTCCGGGCGAGCTCGGCGAGGCGGCGGCCCACCTCGACCGCCGCGGCGCCGCCGACGCCCGCGTCGACCTCGTCGAACACGAACGTCGGGACCGGGCTGGTGCCGGCCAGCGACACCTCGACGGCCAGCATCACCCGGGAGAGCTCGCCACCGGAGGCGCCCTTGGCCAGTGGTCTGGGCTCGGAGCCGGTGTTGGCCGCCAGCAGCAGCTCGACGTCGTCGACGCCGTGGGCGGAGTAGCGCACCCACCGCCCGGCCACCGGCAGCGGGGCCCGGCGGCCCTCGCTGGGCTCTGGCCGGTCCGCGACGTCGGTCTGGGTCACCGTGACCGTGAGCCGGGCGTGCGGCATCGCGAGGAGGGTGAGCTCCTCGCTCACCTGGGTGCCCAGTCGCTCGGCGGCCTCCTGACGCAACGCCGACAGTGCGGTGGCCCGGTCGGTGAGCTCGTCGCGCAGCTCGAGGCGCCGGGCGTGGAGCCGCTCGATCCGCTCGTCGGTGGAGTCGAGCTCGAGCAGGCGCCGCGACGACTGCTCCGCCCAGGTGAGCACCTCGTCGATGGTGTCGCCGTACTTGCGGGTCAGCGCGGTCAGCGCCGCCCGCCGCTCGGAGACCGCCGCCAGCCGGGCCGGGTCGGTCTCGATCCGGGAGGCGTAGGAGGCCACGTCGGCGGCGACGTCGGAGAGCAGGTAGGTGATCTCGGCGAGCCGGTCGGCCAGCTCGCCGGCCTCGGTGTCGTGGTCGCGTACGGCGTCGAGCGCGGTGCGGGCCGCTGCGGTGGTGGCCAGGGCGTCGACCGCCTCCTGCTCGCTGCTGAGCGCCTCGCGGGCCTGCTCGGCGGCGCCGCGCAAGGTGTCGGAGAAGCCGAGACGGGCCTCCTCCGCGGCCAGGGACAGGTCTTCGCCCGGCTCGGGCGCCACTGCCTCGACCTCGCCGAGGCCGAACCGCAGCAGGTCGGCCTCCCGGGCCCGCTCGCGCGCGGTGGCGACCACCTCGACCAGCTCGGCCTCGACGGCCTCCAGCTGCTCGTGGGTGGCGCCGTAGTCGGCGAGCAGGGCCGCCACGGGCTCGCCCCCGAACCGGTCGAGGGCCTCCCGCTGCGCGCGGGCCTGGAGCAGCCGGTGCTGGTCGGACTGTCCGTGCACGGCCACGAGCGGCTGGGCGACCTCGGCCAGCGTCGCCACCGGCACCGACGCCCCGCCCACGAAGGCCCGCGACCGGCCCTCGGCGGAGATGCTGCGGGCGACCACGAGGCGGTCGTCCTCGACCACTCCCCCGGCCTCCTCGACCCGCTCGGCCAGTCCGGGCAGGTCGCCGACGGCGACCACGCCCTCCACGCGGGCGAGCTTGGCGCCGGAACGTACGGCGCCGCTGTCGGCCCGGCCCCCGAGCAGCAGGCCGAGCGCGGTCACGATCATCGTCTTGCCGGCGCCGGTCTCACCGGTGATCACCGTCAGGCCCGGCCCCAGCTCGAGTGTCGAGGAGTCGATCACGCCCAGCGAGGTGATCCGGAGCTCCTCGATCATGCGTCGTCCCCGCGGCGGCGGCGCTCGGCCGAGCCGCGCCAGCCTTCGACGGGCAGGTCGAACTTCGCCACCAGCCGGTCGGTGAACGGTGCCTGGTGGAGCCGCACCAGCCGAACGGGCTGGGCGCCGCGGCGTACCTCGATCCGGGCGCCGGGCGGCAGGTCGACGGTGCGCCGCCCGTCGCACCACAGCACGCCCACACCCTCGGTGCGGGCCAGCACCTCGATCGCGATCACGGAGGTGGGGGCGACCACCATCGGCCGGGCGAACAAGGCGTGGGCGCTCAGGGGCACGATGCACATCGCCTCGACACCGGGCCACACGATCGGGCCGCCGGCGCTGAAGTTGTAGGCGGTGGAGCCGGTCGGCGTCGCGCAGACGACCCCGTCACAGCCCCAGCGCGACAGCGGGCGCCCGTCGATCTCGAGCACGACCTCGAGCATCCGCTGCCGGGCGGCCTTCTCGACGCTCGCCTCGTTGAGCGCGAACGTCGTGTTGACCACCTCGCCGTCGCGGAAGACCCGGACGTCGAGGGTGAGCCGGTCCTCGGTCGTGTAGCGGCGCTGGGTGATCGCCTCGAGGGTCGACTCGACGTCGTCCACCTCGGCCTCGGCGAGGAACCCGACGTGGCCGAGGTTGACCCCCAGCACGGGAGTCAGGCTGCCGTGGGTGAGCTCGACCGCCCGCAGGATCGAGCCGTCGCCGCCGATCACCAAGGTGAGCTCGCAGTCCCTGCTGGCGTCGGTCTCGGAGTGGGTGAGCTCGATCGGTGGGTCGTAGTCGTCGGGGGAGATCTCGAGGTCGGCGGCCTCGACGGCCAGCAGCCGGACGACGATGCCGTGGCGGGTCAGTCCCTTGCAGAACGCACGCGCGACCTCGCGAGCCTCGACGCGCCCGGTGTGGGCGAGCACGAGCACGCGGCGCACGGTCGGGTCCTGGCTCACGGGTCCACCCTCTCACCCGTGACCCCCAACGCCGCGGCGTCCCGCACGCACCGGTGGATGTCGTCGTCGGTGAGGGTGGCCGGACCGTGCCGCAGCCACAGGAAGAACTCGACGTTGCCCGAGGGTCCCGGCAGCGGGCTGGTGGCGACCTGGCGGGCGCCCCAGCCGCGCGCGGCGGCCGCCGCGGCCACGCCGATCACGGCCTCGGCGCGCAGGTCGAGGTCGCGGACGACGCCGCCCTTGCCGACGCGCTCCTTGCCGACCTCGAACTGGGGCTTGACCATGAGCGCGAGGTCGCCGTCGGGCCGGGTGACGCCGAGCAGGGCGTCGAGCACCAGGGGCAGCGAGATGAAGGACAGGTCACCGACGACCACGTCGACGGGTCCCCCGACCAGCTCCGGGGTCAGCTCGCGCACGTTGGTCCGGTCGTGGACGACCACGCGTTCGTCGCTCTGCAGCCGCCAGGCGAGCTGGCCGTAGCCCACGTCGACCGCCACCACCTGCGCCGCGCCCGCGCGCAGCAGGACGTCGGTGAACCCGCCCGTCGACGCGCCCGCGTCCAGGCACCGCCGGCCGGCCACGCTCAGGCCCTCGGGCCCGAACACCGCCAGCGCGCCGGCGAGCTTGTGCCCCCCGCGGGACACGTAGTCCGGACGCTCCGGGTCGTCGCTCACGACGATCGCGACGTCGGTCGTGACACCCGTGGCGGCCTTGGTGGCGACCGCACCCGAGACCTTCACCCGCTGGGCCGCGATCAGCTCGCTCGCGTGGTCACGCGAACGGGCCAGCCCGCGGCGCACCAGCTCGGCGTCCAGGCGGAGGCGGCGCGGTGGCATCGCGGGGCCTCAGGCCGGCGGCAGGTCGGGCGGCAGGTCGGGCGGGGACGCATCCAGGGCCCGGCGCAGCTCGTCGTGCGCTTGCTCGAACGCGGCCACGTGCTCGTCGACCGGTCGGCCCTCCAGGCCCTCGATGGCGGCGATCACCGAGTCCACCCGGTCGTCGCCGGTGCGCACCCGCTCCATGTCGGCCACGACATCGGCCTCGGGGACCTCGTTCACCGGCTCGTGGGTCATGCTCCGAGGCTACCGGGCCTCGGCCGCGGCCCCGGTGAGGGGCGGCACCAGCTGCGTGGTGTCGGGCACGCCACCGCCGCCGTCCACGTGAGACCACCCGGCACCCGCGACCACGGCCCACCAGTCGTCGGCTCCCCCGTCGCCCGTGACGACCAGCCTCCCGTCGCTCACCGAGGCCCGCCAGCCCCCCAGCTCCCAGCCCGAGGGTCCCTCGACGGGAGCCTCGTGGGCGCGGAGCAGGCCGCCCAGGTCGGCGGCGACGTACGTCGGCCGCTCCCCCGGCGTCGCCTCGACCAGCTCGGCCAGGCCGGTGACGCCGGTCAGCACCAGCAGCGAGTCGACGTCGGCGTTGCGGGCGCCCTCGATGTCGGTGTCGAGGCGGTCGCCCACCATCAGCGGTCGCTCACCCCCGGCGCGGCGCACGGTCTCGTCGAGCAGGGGCCGCTGCGGCTTGCCGGCGACCACCGGCTGCACCCCGGTGAAGCGGGCCAGGGTGTCCACGAGGACGCCGTGCCCCGGAGCGACGCCGTAGGGGGTCGGGATCGTGTAGTCGGAGTTGGTGGCCACCCACCACAGGCCGTCGCGCACCCGCACCGCCGCGCGCATGATGTCGCGCCACAGCACCTCGGGCCCGTAGCCCGTCACCAGCGCCTCCGCCTCGTCGTCGACCGGCACCGCGACCAGCCCGACCTCGGCCAGTGCCTCCGCGAGCCCGTCCGCCCCCAGCAACACCACGCGGGCACCCTCGCCGAGCCGCTCCACCAACACCCGGGCTGCGGCCTGCGCGGAGGTCACCACGTCGCCGGCGCCGGCCTGGATCCCGAGCTCCCGTAGATGGGTCGCCACCGCCTCGGGGGTGCGGGCGGCGTTGTTGGTGACGAAGGCCAGCCGCATGCCGCTCTCGCGCACCCGGTCGAGGTGCCCGGCGGCGCCGGGCACGGCGTCCTGCCCGATGTAGACGACCCCGTCGAGGTCGAGCATCGCGAGGTCGTAGGCGGAGCACAGGGCGGTCTCGGACACGCCGAGCATGCGGCCTCCTCGGGAAGTGGACTGGTCCGCGCACCCTACGATGCCGAGATGGAGTCCAGCGCCGTCGTCACCCCTCCGTACGTCGCCGGTCCGCTGCGGCTGCTCCCCTTCCGCGCGCTGATGCTGGCGCCGTCGCGGATCGGGGACCCGTCGTCCGCGCGTGCCTTCGCCCGTCCTTACAAGGATGTGGCGGCGCGACTGACCCGGTGGCAGCGTCAAGGGCGGATCACCCAGGACACCGAGGCCGCGCTCTACCTCCACGAGTACACCGCGGGCGGCATCACCATCCGGGGCCTGGTGGGTCTCCTCGATGTCTCGCGCAGCGCCACCCGCGCCGACGAGCGCGCGATCCTCCCGCACGAGGGGATCCACCCCGCCCAGGCCGACGACCTGGCGGACCGGATGGCCGAGATGCAGCTCAACCCGGCACCGATCCTCCTGGTCCACCACGGTCCGGCCCGGCTCCGCGCGCTGCTCGCCGGCGTCCACGAGCGCGCCCCCGACCATGAGTTCACCGACCGCACCGACCAGCGACACCGGATCTGGGCGATCCGCGACCCCGCCGAGCTGGCCGCGATCGCGGCCGGGCTCGCGGACGAGAAGGCGTTGATCGCCGACGGACACCACCGCTACGCCGCCTACCTACGCCTGCACAAACGCGCGCCGGGCGGCGCCTCGGACTACGGCCTGGCGATGCTCGTCGACCAGGAGGACACCCCGCTCTTCCTGGGGGCCATCCACCGCGTGCTCAGCGGCACCTCGCTCGACGACGTGTGCTCGGCGGCGCAGGACGTCGGCATCGCTGTCCACGAGACCACCGAGGAAGATGCGGTCGCCGCGCTCGGCCCCGACCACCTCGCGGCCACCGACGGGGAGCGCTGGGCCGTGCTCAACGTCGCGGTGCCACCGGACCGCACCGCGGTGCAGCTCCTGCACGAGCAGCTGGTGCCCGCCCTCCCGCACGGCCCCCGGGGGACGACCTACCACCACAGCGTCGAGGACGCACTGGCTCACGCGCGCCCCGGAACCGCGGTGGCGGTGCTGATGCCGGCGCCCCTCGTCGACCGGGTGCTGCGGATCGTGCGGGACGACCGGCTGCTGCCCGAGAAGGCGACGTCGTTCCAGCCCAAGCCGAGCCTCGGGGTGCTCATCCGCTCGATGCACGACGGATGACCCGGCCGGTCAACGCCTCCACCTCCACCCGCGACGACGCACCACCGCCGGCGCGGTAGAAGCGCCGGCGCAGGCTGCCGGTCACCTCGACCACATCGCCGGCCCGCCAGCTGCGCACCGAGCGCTTGAGCCGCCCGGACCACACGCAGCACTCGAGCGCGTCGACCGGTGGCCGCGGTCGCTCACGGGTCGGCAGCCGAGGCACCACCACCCGGAAGGTCCAGATGGTGTCGCCACTGGGCAGCTCCCGCATCTCCGGCTCCTGGGACAACCGCCCCACGAGCCGGACCTCGTTGGCAACCCCCGGATCGTCCTGTGACGACGTCTGATCTGTCTTCTGCGCTGACATGCGCATCACCTCCGCCGCGAACCTCGCAGCGGGCTCCGACAGTTCGTCACTGCCACCACGAGTGCTGTGGACGATGCCGCGGACGCGCCAGCTGTGGACGACTCATGGCCAGATAGGGCCAGATAAGGGCACAAGAATGCCTCAAAATGAAAGCAGGGCCACCAATGAATTGGTGGCCCTGCTAAAGAATTGTCCGGCGGCGTCCTACTCTCCCACAGCCTCTCGGTTGCAGTACCATTGGCGCTGTCAGGCTTAACTTCCGGGTTCGGGATGGGACCGGGTGTTTCCCTGACGCTATGGCCGCCGTAACTCTATGACCCCAGTATGC
>JBAZRQ010000048.1:0-8606 GCA_041662925.1 Nocardioides sp.
CGACCCCGGCGATGATGGAGAACGAGATCGCCTCGGGGATCAGGGCGAGGGCGACGACGAGTCCGGCGAGGACCTCGGTGCGCAGCATCTTCGGCGACCGCAAGGCGTTGCGGACGGTCGGCTCCAACCTGGACGTTGCTGTTGACAGGGACGTGCTCAAGATGGGGCTCCGTTCAGAGGCAGCCAGCAGGCTCCGTCGTGCGGGGACGGTTCCGGCAGAATTGGCTTCACGGGTAGGTGGTGCCCACCATGGGCACGCATGCCGGCGCCGTCGCCAGCAGAAGTCTGAGGACCCACCCTAACCTCACGTAGCGTGAGGGTTGAAATCCGCCTCGAGTGAGAGAGCCCACTGTGACCAGCGAATCGCCGACGACGAAGTCGCGGGCCACCCCTGCCATGCACATCGGTGAGATCGCCGCGCGAACGGAGCTGTCACTGCGCACGCTGCGGCACTACGACGAGATCGGGCTGCTGCGACCATCGGGGCGAAGCGACGGAGGCTTTCGGCTCTACACCCAGGACGACCTCGACCAGCTGCTGCTGATCCGACGCATGAAGCCTCTCGGTTTCTCACTGGAGCAGATGGCAGATGTCCTCCGAGTGATCGCGATCTTGAGCGCGGAGCCCCAACCACCCGGAACACCGGGTGACCTCGACCATGCCCGCCAACGACTCCGGGAGGTCCTCGCCCTGGCCCGGGAACGTCGCGCCAGGTTGCATCGCCAACTCGGCATGGCCGACGAGTTCATCGGGTTGCTCGACGAGCGGCTGCCGGCTTCAGACGGCTGACCACGGGAGATACGAACGCCCGTGACACGCGACGACGTGAGCCGAGTCGGCCGGCGCCGACGAACGGGATCGGCTTCGCCCTACCGATCTCGAAATCGGCTCGTCACCGGATCCGTCGCAGCTGCCTTGGTCTACCTGACCGTCGACACGGTGCGCTCAGGGCCGCTGGCTCGACTCGAGGCGGACTCGTTCCGAGAGCCGAGCCCGGCGCCGTTGTGGGCTCGATGGGCAAGCTTGGTGGCTGAGAAGGAGGCCCTGACTTGCGTGGCACTGGCGGTGGTCGGGCACCGAAGCCGTCGAGGTGAGGATCCAGTCGCGCCCGTGGCCCGACTGGTGGGTGGGGTCGTCGCCCGTTCGTTGTTCGCCACTGCGGTGCGACGTCCCAGGCCACCGGAGGGGTGGTGGCGGGCGGAGCCGCACGGGTGGAGCTTCCCGTCGCGCCACACCACGCATGCCCTGCTGGCCGCGGGCATGATCCTCGATGAAGTCGAGTCCGGACCCCCAGGGGCAAGGTCGGCCGCCCTGCTCGGGTTCGTCGGGGTCGTCGGGGCTAGCCGGGTCCGGCTCGGGGTGCATTGGCCGACCGACGTGGTGGGTGGCGTTCTCACTGCGATCCTGTGGCGTCGCCTCACCGCGTGGACCGACGCAGCCGGCCCGCGATTCTGACCACCCTCGAGCCTTGCCCGAACCCGCTGTTCCGGCGGTAGCATCGATGGCGGTGCAGTGAGGTCTGCTCCTATGAACCGCCGTCCCGGCCGATGACCTCTACCGGATGAGTGGCAGTGATGCCACGGCACGGAGAGGGACCTCGGCATGAACGTGTACTGGGTAGCGGCCGCGTGGATCGGTCTGGCTCTGCTCGCAAGCTTGATCAGCATCCGCGTCGGGATCTCGGTCGCGCTGGTCGAGTTGGTCGTCGGCGCAGTCGTGGGCAACATTCCCGGCTCGGACCAGGTGGTGCAGCAGACGGAGTTCACGACCTTCCTGGCCACTCTCGGCTCGGCGGTGCTGACCTTCCTCGCCGGCGCGGAGATCGACCCCGAGAGCCTGCGCCGGAACTGGAAACCCAGCCTCACCCTGGGTGTGGTGAGCTTCGTCGCCCCGTTCGCCGGGGCACTGCTGTTCGCTCGTTTCGGG
Source organism: Nocardioides sp. (assembly GCA_041662925.1). Classification (GTDB taxonomy): domain Bacteria; phylum Actinomycetota; class Actinomycetes; order Propionibacteriales; family Nocardioidaceae; genus Nocardioides. The sequence goes on from JBAZRQ010000048.1 coordinate 1,927, forward strand.
CTGGGCTGGTCCTGGCCGGCCTCGCAGATCGCCGGCGTCGCCCTGTCAACGACATCTGTGGCCGTGGTGTACGCGGTGATGATCGAGTCCGGGCTGAATCGGCAGGAGATCGGCAAGCTGATCCTGGCCGCCTGTTTCGTCACCGACCTCGGCACCGTTCTCGCGCTCGGCGGGATGTTCGCCGACCTCGACTGGCGGCTGGCGGTGTTCGTCGCGGTGACCGCCGTCGCGATGTGGGTCATGCCGAGACTGACCCGGCTGGTGCTGCGCACGGTGGGTGGTCGGATCAGCGAGCCGGAGATCAAGTTCTTGTTCCTGGTGCTGTTCGGCCTCGGTGGGTTGGCAAGCTCGGCGCGCAGCGAAGCCGTTCTTCCGGCGTACCTGATCGGGCTCGTCGTGGCGGGGGTGTTCCTGCGCGACCGGATCATCGTGGACCGGCTGCGAACCATCTCCTTCGCGCTGTTGACCCCGTTCTTCTTCATCAGGGCGGGGTTGCTGGTCTCGTTCCCCGCGTTGGCCGCCGGGGCTGGCAGCATCGCGTTGCTCTTCGCGGTGAAGATGGTCACCAAGGGAGCAGCCGTCTGGCCCACCGCGGCGGCCTTCAAGATGGCGTCGCGGGACCGGACCTACACCACGCTGCTGATGGCCACCGGGCTCACGTTCGGCTCGATCGCCGCGCTGTACGGGCTCACCAACGACCTGGTGACCCAGGAGCAGTACAGCATCCTGGTCACCGTGGTGATCCTCTCCGCGTTCGTGCCCACCCTCATCGCCCAGCAGTGGTTCGAGCCCGACCTCGAAGGGCTCGACGAGGAGGTCGAGGAGGCCGCCGGTGAGGAGGACCTGACGACCCTGCACCACCCCCACCACCGTGCCGAAAGCCACGAGCGACAAAGTACGGACGAGGCCCCGAGCCCCGAGCGGCTCTGAGGAGGCGGCTGGATCAGCCGACAGGCCGGTGCAAGGCCATCTCCGGGTTCTCCTCGGCGATCTCCAGCAGCCGGTTGTACTTCGCCACTCGCTCTCCGCGCGCCGGTGCGCCCGACTTCAGCTGGCCGCAGCCGGACCCGACGGCGAGGTCGGCGATGAAGGAGTCCTCTGTCTCCCCCGACCGGTGGGAAATCATCGCGGCGTAGCCGGCGTCGCGGCACACCCGCATCGCCTCGAGGGTCTCGGTGACGCTGCCGATCTGGTTGACCTTGATCAGCGCGGCGTTCGCGACGCCGCGGGCGATGGCCTCGCGGATGATCGCGGGGTTGGTGACGAAGTTGTCGTCGCCGACGAGCTGGATCTTCGTGCCGAGCTGTTCGGTGAGCCGCACCCAGCCCTCGTCGTCGTCTTCGGCGAGCCCGTCTTCGATGCTCCAGATCGGGAACCGGTCGACCAGCTCGGTGTAGTAGTCGATCATCTCGCCGCTGGACAGCGCCTGTCCGGCGACGTGGTAGCTGCCGTCGCGGTAGAACTCACTGGCGGCGGGGTCGAGCGCGATGGCAACGCCGTCTCGTCCTGGGGTGTAGCCGGCGTCGCTGATGGCGTCGACGAGGGTCTCGAGCACGTCCTCGGGCTTGGCGATGTCGGGTGCGAATCCGCCCTCGTCACCCAACCCGGTGGCGAACCCGGCTGCCGCCAGCCTCGCCTTGAGTGCGGCGTAGACCTCGGCGCCGGCGCGGACCGCTTCAGCGTAGGAGGAGGCACCGAGCGGGGCGAGCATGAACTCCTGGAAGTCCAGGCTGTTCGGGGCGTGCGCGCCGCCGTTGACGACGTTGAAGTGCGGCACCGGCAGCACCGGGGTTACCCCCTCGGGAGTCAGGAAGGTCCACAACGGAATCCCCTCGGACGCGGCGAAAGCACGGGCCGCTGCCATCGACACCCCGACGATCGCGTTGGCCCCGAGACGAGACTTGTTCTCGGTGCCGTCGAGGTCGATCAACGCCTGGTCGAGCGTGGCCAGGTCAGTGAACGACCGATCAGCCAGCGCGTCGTTGACCGGACCATTGACGTTGCCGACCGCGGTGCGGGTTCCCTTGCCGTCGTACCGGGCGGTGTCGCCGTCGCGTAGCTCCACCGCCTCACCTGACCCGGTGGACGCGCCGGACGGCACTCCGGCGCGGTGAGTGGCGCCGTCCGCGGTGCGAAGGGACACCGACAGCGTGGGGCGGCTTCTTGAGTCCAGGATCTCGGTGGCATGGACTGCGGTGATCTCGATACTCATGTGTTCTGGGTTCCTTTCCAGCAAACGCGGACGACGACGGGGTGTTCCTCACTACCGGGACTGCACGTTCAAGACTCTTCTGCTTCACGGTGGTTTGTCAGGGCCGAACGCTTCCTCCCCACCGTCGTGGCGGCCACCGCCGCGATCATCCATGCCGCGGCGTAGCCGAAGGCGGCAGTCGGCGAGATCAGCGCCCAGATGAGGCCGGCGACCAGGGAGGCGCCGAGGTCCCCCAGGGACTGCACCAACCCGAGGACGCCGTAGCCGTTGCCGCGCAGCCGGTCGGGCAGGCTGAGTGCGACCATCGTGGACTCCGCGGTCTCGGCGAACCCGATGCCGAGCCCCGCCAGCACAAACCCGGCCAGGAGGACCGGCCACGCATGCTGCTCCCACGCGAAGGTCGCGTAGGCGAGCACGTAGACGGCGGCGCCGGCGCCGAAGACCACGCGCGGGTTGAACTTGTCGACGGCGTGGCCGCCCGCGAAGGAGGCCACCATCGCGGCGGCGTTGTGGGCGGCGTACAGGAGAACCGCGATGCTCGTCGCGCTCGCCAGTGAGCGGCCGTCGACGTGCAGCAAGTCGGTGGCACGCAGGATCAACAACGTCGTGGCCACGTTCCCGAGCTCGAACAGCGCCGCTGGCGCCAGGGTGCGCGCAAGCCCGGCCCGCCACAGCTCGGCGAAGTTGAACGACAGCGTCCGACGCCCGACCGGATCGGTGATGGTCCGTCGTGCCTCCCGGGCGGCGACGGTGATCGCGGCCGCGGCCAGGATCCCGGGGATGAACGCCAGCAGCATCGTGTGTCGGACGCCGAGGACCCCCACCAGCGCGGCGGCCATCAGTGGCCCGATCAGCGCGCCGGCGTTGTCGCCGGCCCGCTCGAGCCCGCTAGCCCTGCCGTACGCCGTCCGGGGGACAAGCGAGACCAGGAGGGTGTCCCGGGCCGGGGACCGCAGCCCCCGCGACATCCAGCCCACTGCGCGCAGCACGGCGACCTGCCACACCGCGACCGTCAGGCCGATCGCCGCAGTGGCGAAGGCGGTGACCAGGTAGCCGCCGGAGGCCAACCGTCCCCGGCGGGCAGGGTCTGCGCTCAACGGTCCCCCAGCGAGCTTGCTCAGCCCCACCAGCGCGTCCGAGACCCCTTCGATCGCCCCGAGCGCGGCCGGCCCCGTGTGCAGGGTGGAGGTCAGGAAGAACGGCAGCAGGCTGGTGGTCATCTCGTGCCCGGCGTCGCTGCCGAGCGAGGCTGCGCCCACCGACACCACGCCTCGGGTCAGCCACCGACCCTCAGGCGCCGCCTTAGGCGGGAGGTTGCCGCTGGCGGCATCCCCGCTTGGCGTCTCCGTACTCATGCCCACGCCTCGACCAGAACCCAGCCCGTGGCCACCGCGAGCCCTCCTACAGTCAGACTGGCCGCCACGTTCAACACGGCTTCGAACCACGAGCCGTCCTCGACGAGCCGGATGGTCTCGAAGCCGAACGTGGAGAAGGTGGTCAGGGCTCCGCAGAACCCAGTGCCGACGAGGCTGAGCAGCCACGCCGGGGCGCCGGCGTTGGTCACCGCACTAGCCATCGCCCCGAGCAGGAGCGACCCGGTGACGTTCACCGTCAAGGTACCCCAGGGCAACACGCTGTCGTGGCGTGCCTGGATGAACAGGTCGGTGAGGTAGCGCAGGGGCGCCCCCACTGCCCCGCCGAGCATCACCAGAGCGACCGTCACGGACGCTGCCCCTTCCCCGAGTCGTCGTGGCGACCGACGTACCTCACGACCTCAACGGCTTCGAGCATCACCAACCCCTCGGTGACGAGCTCGTCAACCTGCGGCAAGAAGGCGCGGACCTTCGCGTCGGTGTCAACGATGACGATCGAGCAGGGCAGGGCATCGGCCAGCGACAGAATGCGGGTGGTGTGGATGTGCTGGGATTTCCCATAGCCCTCGATGCCGTGGAAGACGCTCGCCCCCGCCAAGCCCGCCTTGTGGGCGCGGTGGACGATCTCGGTGTACACCGGACGGTGGTGCCACTGATCGTCCTCCCTGATGAAGATGGTCAACCGGGTGGCCGGTCCCTGCAGGGTCATCGGATGCTCCTCGCGCTCGGGTCGGGGATTATGTCGGGGTTGGACGCCTCGGCGTCAGACCGACCGGGTTGGCCGGTGCGGGCCTCGGCAGGGTCACGCGTGTGCTGCTCGTGGCGGCGTCGACGCCGGCTCTCCCCGATCCGTACCAACACCCGTGCCAGCAGCACACCGGCTGCCACGGCGAGCAGGCCGGTGATCAGCGTCCCGAACAGGTAGCCGAACGCGGCCGCTGCGTGGCCGTCGGCCAGGAGGGCGCGAGTGTCGAGCATGTACGTCGAGAACGTCGTGTACCCGCCCAGCACCCCGACGCCCAAGAAGGGTCTGAGGTAGCGGCGGGGTGGCCAGACTTCCAGGACGAACACCATCAGCAGCCCAAGGGCGAGGCCGCCGCTGACGTTCTCCACCCACGTGCCCCACGGGATCCGCCAAGGTGCACTCGGAACAGCCTGCGAGACCGCCCACCGGCCCAGACTGCCCAACGCCCCACCAGCCGCGATCACCAACAAGAGGTCCCCACGGTCACGCAGCAGGTGCCCGGCGGGGAGGCGCGCCTGCGCCGTGACGTCCGGGTCAGTCGGTAGCTCCTCAGCATGTCGCTGTGTGTGGCCGTCGGTCACGACACCTCCCGGGACATCACCCGCGACAACGCAGGGTCAACGGTGTCCGCTGCCGCTGCCGCTGCCGTCCGCAACTGGCGGGTGAGTTCCTCGATCGCCCTACGTCGTGTCTCCAGATGGCGTCGTTCCTCGCGGTTCTCTGCTTCAGTGCGTCTCCCCAGGTCTTGGACCGCGTCCCGCCCGGCCGCGAGGTCCCCGGTGAGCTCGTCGAAGCTCGCCGCCACGACGCGAGGGAGATGCTGGTTGGCGCCCGCGAGGCGTTGTTGGAGGTCGGCCCGGGCACGGCCCACGTGCTTGTCCACCAGTCGCCGCGCCTCCTCCCGAAGCAGGGCGACGGTCCGACGCCTCGCGACCGCCCGGGGCGCGTGGGTGCGGAGCCACGCCACGGCGGGCTGGTTCCAGCCGATGTCAGGAGCAAAGTCGTATCGCATCCCCGTCACATCAGGCTCGGGGATGATGGGGACCTGGCTGTGCAACCGCACCCCCAGCAGGTCGAGCACCTCGGCGTACAGGTTCCCAGCCGCCTCGCCCAAAGCCGACTGCGCCCGCTCGATCAGTTGAGTGGTCGTGTCGTCGAGCCGGCGCTGCCACTCGGCGCGCCACGCCTCCACCGAGGCACGCGTGACTTCGTCGATGACCTCACGGCCGCGCGACTCGAGCGCTTCGCCCGACAGCTCCGCGGTGGCGGCCAGTGCGGTGTCGAGGGCAGCGCGCACCACGTCGCCCATCTGCCCGACCTGGCACGCCGCGTCTGCGTCAAGCTCGGTGCGTGCCCGGGCCAGTTGCACGTCGATGAGCGCAACCGCCTCGTCGCGGCGAGCGGCTACCCGGTCCAGGCACCGGCCGAGCTCACCAAGCTTGTTCTCCTGTGCGCTCTCCACCGCCTCGACCGCCGCCAGCGCTATCACCGTGCCGTCGAGCAGCTGGTCGGCAAGCCGCGCCGCGGCGGTCGCGATACTCAGATTCAGGTCGGCCTCGCGGTGCTCCACCAGATAGCCGAGAAGTGTTTCGAGGAAGCCCGGGACGCCGCTGGCCAGCCACCTTGCGCCGTCCCCGCACTCGCGGGCTCGGATCGCGTCCCGCGCCGAGCACACCCACAGCTGCGGTGGTGCCCCGACCGCCCGCTCGACGACGTCGCAGACGAAAGCCTGCGCCTCGCCGAGCTCCGCGGGACTCAGCTGGTCGGCCTTGTTCAAGACGATGAACACGCGTACCGACTGGTCGGTGACCTCCCGCAGCAGTGCCAGTTCACTGGCCGACATCGGGGAGTCAGCGGTCAACACGAGCACGGCAGCGTCCACGGACTTGACCGCCTCCCGCGCATGAGCGGTGTTGTGCTCGTGGACCGACCCGACGCCGGGACTGTCGACCAGCACCAGCCGAGGATGCGGCAGGCCCTCGGGCAGGTAGATGTCCACCGCCGCCACGTTGCGAGCGTTCCGCGGGTTGCCACTCTCTGATACGTACTCCCCGACATCGCCGACGCCGACGGTGACTACCTGAGCGTCGGCAAACCGGACTTGCGCGCGTGAAGGCGAGCCAGCCCGCACCTCGGTGCTGATCGCGGTCACCGGAATCACCCCGGTCGGGAGCACATCAGCACCCAACATCGCGTTGCCCAGCGTCGACTTCCCGCGCTTGGCCTCCCCCACCAAGGCAACCCGCAGATCGCCCGCCCGCAAGCGCTCGACCAGGTGCACAGCCCGTTCGCGGCTGCGCTCGTCGGCGAGAACGACGAGCTCCTCCAACTGTCGAGCGAGCACGCCCCC